>URPQ01000030.1 GCA_900549755.1 uncultured Oscillospiraceae bacterium | reverse complement strand
GTCCTCTTGGAAGGGACTCTCACTATTAAAACAGTCCGCAGGACTGTTTTAAACAACGCTCGTCTTTCAGCGCGCCAATTGTGAAAAGTCGCTTAACGGCGGCTTTTCCTTTATTTATGCGGGTTTTAGGCTTTTCCTGTTATTCTTTTTAAGTCTGAAAAAATGTCTTTTTTGCGTAAATTATTCACAAAAAGTCACACGCTAATAATAAAACGCCTATCGCAAGGTTTTTAATTCCCGCGACAGGCGTATTTTTTATAGCCGCTGTTATTCCTTAACCTCCGGCAGACCCGCAACCGATGTTAAAATCGAAAGCAGTCCCGCAAGCAGAGAGGCGGATATAACCACCTTCCAATCAACCTGCGAAAGCATTGCCGATGTGCCTAT
Source organism: uncultured Oscillospiraceae bacterium (assembly GCA_900549755.1). Taxonomy (GTDB): domain Bacteria; phylum Bacillota; class Clostridia; order Oscillospirales; family Acutalibacteraceae; genus UBA737. The sequence goes on along the minus strand of URPQ01000030.1, from coordinate 21,755 downwards.
TGTGGCAGCGGCATTTGCTATCCATTGTTCTAAATTTCAAACCTCCTGTCAGTTGTTTTTAAAAAACAGTTGTATTTTTCTAACAAATGTGTTATTATATAAACTGCAAGGAATAATAAGTCGATGTGTTGTAAAATTTGAACTACATCTTTGATTATAATTCGATATTTTAAATTTATCAATAGAAAAGTTTAATTTTTTATCTTTCGTTATGCTAACCAATTTTGGAGTGAAAAATTATGTTTTTTGACAAGTATTCGGAATTGTGCAAAAAGAAAGGAAAAACTCCCACGGGAGTTGCTATTGAATTGAATGTATCGAGAGCAACCGTAAATTATTGGAAAAATGGTAACGTTCCTAAACAAGATACTCTAATTAAAATTGCAAATTATTTTAATGTCTCTGTTGATTATTTACTCGGTAATGAGAAACAAAAAAATCCCGCCACCGACAGTGACGAGATGTTGATGTTTGCTTTATATGGCGGTGACAATGCTGATATCACGCCCGGAATGCTTGAAGATGTAAGAAATTTTGCTCAATACATAAGGGAAAAGAATAAAGGAAAAAACAATTGACATTAACTGAATTGTATGATATTTCAGAAAGCGAAAATGTTCCGGTATATTCTTTTCAAATGAATGAATGTGAAAGCATATCTGTTCTTCAAGACGGTAATTGTTTCGTTGCTATTGACCCTATGAAATTGCAAAGTGAAACAGAAGAAAAAGAAAAGCTTTCCCACGAATTGGGACATTGCGCCACCGGCGCATTCTATAACCGATATGCTGCCTGTGATATTTGCGAAAGGCACGAACGCCGGGCGAATATTTGGTCAATAAAAAAGCTCATCCCGAAGGATGAACTGTTGAAAGCGTTGGACGATTGCTTTTGCACAAATCGTTTCGAGCTTGCCGAACATTTCGGCGTGTCGGAAGATTTTATGCAAATGGCATTGGATTATTATTTAAAATAAATAATGGCACTGTAAAGTTAAAATGAAAAGATAGCTCACGAAATCATAGAAAAGCTTCACGCAACGAGCATATATTGATTTATTTCTAAACAGCGCATGATGCAACAAGCTCATAGTTATATACGTTACTACACAATTGTGAATTTTAAACAACGCAAAATATTGTTTTAAATATTCCTTAAAATCAACATTTAGTATTTAATCTTTAAAAACATCAGAATTAATAATTATTCTAATAATCTTAGTGCTAAAAAGTTTGTAGAAATTACCTGTTCACATTTGCCCTAAAAAATAATAATATAATAGTAGAAATTAAAATTCTCGTTTTAGTTTCTGCTGTGTCGTTGAAACCGTTGGCTGTGCTTGTAGGCTGCGGTCGAGACTGGGAAGGGTTTGTATTGATCCTGTTTCAAGCTATGTCTCAAAGGCACAAAAGTACAAATAAGGGCATTCGTTTTTTTACGAGTGCCCCTTTTTTATGCGGAGGTTGAGAGAGACGAATAATATTACAGACTGTGCGAAAATATATAATGACTTACTGGGTAAAAAATACACAGTAATTCTTGAAGATAATATTTCCTTTTCTTTTTATTTCACGCGTAAAGCTTTCTTTCATTTGCTCGTGTTGGAAAAGCTAAACAAATTATATGAATTTAAAGGAAAGAGCAAACAATTTACTTATAACGAAATTCTGAACGGCACATTTCCTATAGCCGCGCATAGAAAATCACAACCAATACAAAGGAGTTGTTGATAGAATAATATATTTCGACAGTATAAAAAAGCACTTAAACAAAAAGCACAGTAAGCTTATTATTGATTTTAATGCCGATTTAGTCCCGCACACAAAATTAACGAATACAAAATTTATGTTTTTCGCTCATGAAAATACAGGATATATACATTTTACTGTTGCCCAAAAATGAAATTTATTTTATCCCGAAACATTCATCTACGAAAACAGCAAACGTTACATAAGTGAGCAAACACTTTTAGATGTAAAAGATATAATTATAAAACCGATAAAATAATTTTAAAGGAAGTAATCGCAATGTACAACGGAGACGAGGAAGACTCATATTTTATTGTAACCCACAAGGAGCAGGAAATGCTAAACCAGCTGCGCGAGCTTTCCGACGAGGACCGCGCAGAGGTAACGAGAAGATTTCTCGAAATTGCATTGAAATACGCCGAGTGGGGAGAGTAAACAAACGGAGGGTTTGTTTTTAATAACATATATAATTCTATTGCAAAAGCAGCAAAACACTTCGGTGCTTCAAAGGTTGTTTTATTCGGTTCCAGAGCAAGGGGCGATAACCGTGAGCGCAGCGATATAGATATAGCCGTATACGGCATTGACAAAAGCGATCAGGCGGTTTTCCGTTTATAATAATGTTCATCTTGATTCTGTGCGCGACGGTGTTATACAGCGTTTTGAGTTTTGCACTGAGCTTGCGTGGAAGACCGTCAGGGAGTATCTTATTGAGCAGGGATATGCCGATATAAACAGTCCGAAATCCGTAATGAAAACCGCTTTTTCAGACGGGCTTTTAACGAACGAAAACGGCTGGCTTGAAATATTGGAATCAAGAAATATAACCTCTCACGTCTATGATGAAAAAACCGCCGAAACAATATTTGAAAGCATTAAAGACGTGTATACCCCGCTCTTTTCCGAGCTTATAGAAACATTGAAGAAATAAAAAAAGGGCTCTTTGTCAATAGTTGGGGTAAAGAGTTAAAATGAGAAATTGAGTGCAAGCAGTTTAATATAACCGAAACGGCGGAAAGATGCGGATTTTCAAATCCGGCGTATTTTTCCCGCGTTTTCAAAAAAATTACCGGTGTAAGCCCGAATAAATACGGTGCGGCAGGCAGGCGGGAATAGCCTACGCATTACCGCCGATATTGCAGACCTTATTGATTTTTTCAAGCTCCTCCGCCGAAAAAGCGGTGTTGTTTATCGCTTTGATATTATCAAGTATCTGCGAGGGCTTTGAAGCACCTATCAGCACAGATGTTACAACGCCGTCCTTCAGCACCCACGCAAGCGCCATTTCAGCGAGGGTTTGACCGCGCTCCTTCGCTATTTCGTTTAATTTACGTATCTGCTCCAAGCGCTCGGGCGTTACGGCGGATTGCTTTAAAAATCTGCCGTCGGTCATAATGCGGCTGTCCGCCGGAATACCGTTTAAATACCTGTTCGTAAGCATTCCCTGCGCTAAGGGGCTGAAAGCAATTATGCCCTTTTCAAGCCGCACGGCGGTGCTTTTAAGCCCGTTTTGCTCAATAGTGCGGTCAAATATTGAGTAGCGGTTTTGGTTAATTATAAACGGGCATTTAAGCTCGGTTAAAATTTTCACTGCCTTTTCAAGCTGTTCGCCGTTGTAGTTTGAAAGCCCGGCATACAGCGCCTTGCCCGACCTTACCGCGCGGGTCAGCGCGCCCATGGTTTCTTCAAGCGGAGTATCGGGGTCTGGGCGGTGGTGGTAGAAAATATCCACATAGTCAAGCCCCAGCCTTTTAAGGCTTTGGTCAAGGCTTGCAAGCAGGTATTTGCGGCTGCCCCAGTTTCCGTAAGGCCCCTCCCACATATCGTAGCCCGCCTTGGTGCTTATAATAAGCTCATCGCGGTAGGGCGATAATTCCTCTTTAAGAATTTTACCGAAATTCCTTTCGGCGCTGCCGGGCGCGGGTCCGTAGTTGTTGGCTAAGTCAAAGTGGGTAATGCCGTTATCAAACGCCGTGAAAACAAGGGCTTTCATATTCTCGTAATCGGCGGTATCGCCGAAATTGTGCCAAAGCCCTAAAGACACTGCGGGCAGCTTTAAGCCGCTTTTTCCGCAGCGATTATAGGTCATTGTTAAGTATCTTTCCGAATTCGGTTTGTACATAAAAATCATCCTTTCTTAAAGCTGAAAAGTATTTTTTGAATATCGGGGTCATACATATTTTCTTTTTTAACGGCGGTAACGGCGGTATAGATCGCTTCCTCTCCGGGCTGTTCGCCGTTTTTCAGCTCTGCCGCTTTTTTTATGCTTAAATAACCCATCGCAAACGGGTTTTGCACTATAAGCGCGCCCATTTCGCCGGTTTCAAGCATACCTATTGAAACAATGTTAGTATCAAAGCCCACTGTCTTGATTTTTCCGGCGGCATTTGCTTTTTTTACCGCAGCGCCCACACCGAGCGTAGTCCATTCGTTAAGACCTGCCAGTGCGTTTATTTCACGGTGTTTTTCAAGCAGCTCGCTCGCTTTGCTCTCGGCACTTTTTAAATTGCTGTCTGCCGATACGGCGGCTACAATTTCTACATTTTCAATTCCCGAGAAATATTGCCGTATGCCTTCTTCTCTTTTTAAAATATTCTCGGTTTTTTCGGTGCAGCCCACTATTCCGAGCTTTATTTTTTCCCCTGCGGGGAACTGCGCTTCAAGCGCTTTTGCAGCCTCTATGCCAGCCGCGGGGTTATCGGTGCCTATAAACAGGCTTATAAGGGAGGAGTCCAGCGCGCTGTCTGCCGTAATAACCTGCACGCCGTTTCTCACCGCCGCATTCACCGTAGGGGTGTTGCGGGTTCGGTCGATTGCGGAAAGCACTATCACGTCCGCCCCGTTTTCCGCCGCGCGGGAAATCATTTTATTCTGCGCCGCGTAGTCTTCCTCGTTTTCGGGGCCCTCAAAGGTCACGCTTACGTTATATTCGGTAGCCGCCGAGTCAACGCCGCTTTTGAAATTCTGCCAAAAATCGGAGTCAACCGATTTTACTATTACGGCAACCTTTATTTCCTCGGTTTTTCCGCAGGCGCAAAGCGATGTTAAAAGCGCGGATAAAAGCAAAGCGGCAATTATTTTTTTAAATTTCATTTTGCCTGTCCTCCGCGTTTCCCGGTATTCTCACGGTAACCTCAGTTCCCTCATCAAGCTCGCTTTTAATGGAAATACCGTATTTTTCGCCGAAATAAATTCTGAGCCTGTCGTTTACGTTTTTAACGCCTATTCCCACCGAATCCGAGCGTTCCTTTGCAAGCACTGCGGCGCACTGCTCCTCGGTCATGCCCACGCCGTTATCGGCAACGGTTATTAAAATATCCTCGGGGTCATCATCTGCACGTTTCACGGTTATTTTAATCTCGCCGTCGTCCATATCGACAATGCCGTGGTAAAGCGCGTTTTCAATAAGCGGCTGAATTGTAATTTTATTGCAAAGGCATTCCTCAAGCGATTTATCCACATTAAAGCTGTAGGTAAACCTGCCGCTGTAACGAAAGCTTTGTATTATAAGGTAGCTTTCGGCGTGGCGAAGCTCATCCTTTATGGGAATAAGCTCCTTGCCCCTGCTTATGCTTATTCTGAAAAGCCGCGCCAAGGCACGCACCATTTCCGCCGCGCCCTCGGTTTTGCCCTGTTCGCACATCCACTGTATTGAATCGAGCGTGTTATAAAGAAAATGCGGGTTGATTTGCGCCTGCAAAGCGCGCAATTCGGTGCGGCGCAGGGCGGTTTCGTCCTTTTTTATCTGCTCCATAAGCTCCCTGATTTTTTTCGACATATGCCCGAAGGAGTAGGAAAGCTCCGAAATTTCACTTACGGCAATATCGCCGCCGCTGAAACTGAAATTCGCCGCGTCATTTTCAAAATCGTGCATTGCGCGCATAAGCCGCCGCACGGGCGCGTTTACAAGCTTTAAATATATAAGCAGCGTTATTCCCGCTATAGCCGCGCAGCAAAGGGCTGAAAGCGCAACGCTTATAATTATCTGCCCGCGCCGCTCAGACATCAGCGAATCGGTAAAGCTGATACCCGCAACCCGCCACCTGCCGTCCGATGTGGTGCTAAGCATATAAAGCGCGTTTCCCTCTTTATGAACACCGTCGGATAATGCGGCTAAAAATGATGTATTCTCGGTTTTAAGCCCCGAAAAAAGCAATTGCTGCTGCGGGTGGTAAACAATGTTGCCCCTGCTGTCGGTAACAAAACAGTAGCCGTGGCGGCCTATGCTTATGCCGTCAATATACTGCGCTATTTCAAAAAAGCTTATATCCATTGCAATATAAGCGCCGCCGAGCGCCGAATTATCTGTTTTGCGGGCAAGGGTAACTACCCACGGGTACTCGCCCTCAAAAAGGGTTTGAACGTGCGGGGCTGAAAGCGCAAAATCTCCGGACGTATCAAACAGCGCCTTATCAAACGATAAATCCTTATAAATCTCTGCCTTCAGCTTTCCGCCGCTGCCTGTGCAGTTTATAATTTTTCCGTTTTCATCATAAAGCGTAACCGCGTAAATATCGCTTTCGATTTTTGTTATGGCGGAAATTCTTTCCTCCATATCGTCGGCGGTTTTGCAGGCGTTCACGGTATCGCTTACCACCGTCAGCTTTTTCTTCATAAGCTCAAGGTAATTGTTTACCGCCGCCGCTGCCTGACCTACCGATTGTTCGGCGGAAAGCTGCGCGTCACGCGTAAGCTCCCGCTTATAGACCGTGGCGAATATTACCGTGCACACAGCCGTTACCAATGCGGCTGATAATGCCACCGAAAGCACCGTAATAAGCCAAAGGCTTAAAGCTTTGCGTTTCCTTTCCATTTATTCACCCCTATGCGCCACCCGCACCTTATTGGGTGTATCGCCGTAGAATTTTTTAAAGCAATAGCTGAAATAGTGCTGGTCGCTGTAGCCGCATTTTTCGGATATTTCAAGCACCTTCATTCCCGTGCATACAAGCATATCGTAAGCCGCCCTCATTCGCCGCTCGGTAAGCAGGTTTACGAAATTTTCCTTTTTCGTCTTCTTTATAAGCGCGCTCAAATAATTGGGGCTGACGCCCAGCTCCCGGCTCACGCCCGAAAGCGAGAGCGTTTCGTCCGAATAGCGGTCGTCTATTATCTGCACCACCTTATCGCACAGCACCTCGCTGTCTCTGCGCTGCGAGCGGGCTATAATGGTTTTTGCTTTTTCGCAAAAATCTATCAAATCGTTTTTCATAACGTTTTCGCTGCTGTAGGAAGTAAGCCGCGCGAATATGGGGTTTGAGGAAAATAGCGCCAAAAGCTCCGCTTTCTCGGAAACCGCGCTTGTAACTCTGTAAACCGTGGAAATTATCTGCATAACCAAAAGGTCGGCGTTTTCGGGCGTGTTGCTTTCGTAAAGGCTGTTTATAAAGCCCTCAAGTTCATTTTCCTTGCCCACCTTTAAAAGCTGCTCTAATTTAACGGCGGATTTTTCAATTTTATCAAGCTCTAATTCGCCGTCGCGCTCCTGGTCGTTTATAAAGCGCACCTCGCCTGCGCCGTCGGAGGTATAGCGTCTGGCGGTTATCGCCTGAAAATAGGCGGCGGAGCAGCTTGAAAGCTCGGAAAAGCCGCGGCTTACGCCCACCGTGCACCTTTGCGATAAAAGCCTTTTCGCAGTTTGCACTATTTCCTTAAGCGGCATATCCATAACCGATGAAATATCTTCCTTACCGTCCGTTACGGCAAGGGTCACCACTCTGCCGTAAACCGTAAAGCTTACCGAGCGCATATAGCGCGAAAGCACCGTGTCAATAAAAGAGGCGTGCTTTTCGTTCGTGCACTTTTTTCGGTTTTCATCGCTGAATTTTGAAACCAGCACGCAAAAAAGGTTATCGCCTGTTTCGTCAATTATTCCAAGCTCCGCCGCGCGGCTGAAAAGCGCCGCTTCATCGGGTTTTTCCTCGTTGCTGCCAAGCATTAGCGGCAGCAGGAATTCATTTACCGCAAGGCGGTGCAGCTGCAATTTAAGGTCGGTATCGGGCGCGGTTAAAACGCTGCCCAGTTTTTCATCCATTTTGCGGTGGATTTCTTTAAGCTCGTCAGTCAGCTCCGCGGGGGAAATAGGCTTAAGTAAATAGCTTATTATGTTGTATTCAATAGCGGTGCGGGCATATTCAAAGCTGTCGTACCCGCTCAATATTACTATCTGCACCATAGGGCGCAGCTGACGCACGCGGCGCGCAAGCTCAAGCCCCGTCATCATGGGCATACGTATATCGGTAATAATAAGGTCGGGCTCCAGCGTTTCGGTAAGCTCAAGCGCTTCAAAGCCGTTTTCAGCCTCGCCCGCCACCTCAAAGCCTGCAGACTCCCAGTCAACCCTTTCAATCAGCGCTCGGCGCTGGTCTCTTTCATCCTCTACCACAAGAACGGTATATTTCATTAAAATACCCCCGCTTATATTATGTATTCAGTATAATATAAACGAAGGTAAAAATCAAGTAAGTCAAATTTAAAAACACGGGAGAGACCTTTTTTAATCAGTCTCCCCCGCGCCTTTGGGGGAGGCATATAAATTATTTTTCGCTCCAGCCGGCATACAGCGTCATACTGCCGGTAATTCCGTCCTCCGCGAGCCATGCGTTTGTGCAGTCGCGGTCGGTGTACCAGCCGGTAAATTCGTAGCCCTCTTTAACCGGGTCGGCGGGCGATACGGTTTCGGAATACATAGCCTTCACGGGGGCTACATACGAGCCGCCGTCGGTATCAAACTTAACGGTAAAGCCGTTATGCTTTACAATAAACACCGAAACTATTATAAGTGCCGCCACAAGCACTCCCACCATAATATTAGCGGATTTTACCGACATATTCACCCTTGCGTAAAGTCCGCCCTTTTTATTTGCCGTTTTGTTTTCCATACCGTTCACCGCCGTTTAATTTTTATTTGCGCGCTAAATATTTACGCATATCGATAGCGCAAGCCACAAGGATTATAAGACCCTTTATAACGTAGAGCATATTTGCGTCTACCGAGAGGAAGTTAAGACCTACGAATATTATCTGTAAAAGGAACACGCCTATTACTATACCGCTTATTTTACCTGTGCCGCCTACGAACGAAACGCCGCCGATAACGCACGCCGCGATAGCGTCCGATTCATAGTTAAGACCTGTGTTGGCAGAGCAGGATGCGATACGCGCGCCCTCTATAAATCCTGTTATACCGTACATAGCGCCCGCGAGCACGAACACCAAAACTATTGTCCAGAACACGTTTACGCCCGATACGTTTGCCGCCTCTTCGTTTGAGCCTACGGCGAACATATTTTTACCGAATTTTGTCTTGTTCCAGATAACCCACATAAGGGCGGTTAAAATCACCGAATAAAGCACATATTTCGGAACGGCTACATTGCCTATTTTAAAGAGCGTGCCGCGAACGAAATCGGTGTAAGAGGTATCAAGTCCCGAAAGGGTCTGACCGTTGTTTCCGCCAAGCATTAAATACATAAGCACAAGACCGAAAACAATAAGCTGGGTAGAAAGGGTTACTATAAACGGGTGCAGTTTGAATTTAGCCACAAAAAAGCCGTTTACAAGGCCTATAACCGCGCCCACGGCGATAACCGCAAGCAGCACCACCCACAGAGGCATAACCTTTAAATTCGGGAATATTTTATTGGCGTAGCCCGTCATTTGTAAAAGCGACGCCGCAATACACGCGGTAAGCCCCACGCAGCGGCCCGCCGAAATATCGGTACCCGTAAGCACTATCGCCCCGCCTATACCGAGGGCTATGGGCAGCTTTGCAGCCGTGAGTGAAATTATATTGATTATTGAGGGCAGCTTTAAGAAAGCCGGCACTCTTATTGCTATGTATATTACCGCCGCGGCAATAATTATATACATTGCGTTGTTGAAAAGTAAATCCGTTATTGCTCTGCGCTTGTCCGCGCCCGATTTAGCTTTGAAATCGTCAATCCACGCGGAAAAACGGTTTTTTCTTTTAATAGCAGCTGTTGACATTTCAATTCCCCCTATGCAAATTTAGCCGCAAGAGTCATTATATCCTCTTGGGTAGCGGTATCGGCGTTTACCTCGCCCGCTAATTTTCCGCCCGACATTACCAGTATTCTGTCGCACACACCGAGCAGCTCCGGCATTTCGGACGACACCATTATAACCGTTTTGCCCTTTGCGGCAAGGTCGATTATAAGCTGATAAATTTCGTACTTCGCGCCTACGTCGATTCCTCTTGTAGGCTCATCGAGCAGCAGCACCGTAGGCTCTGTTAAAAGCCAGCGCCCGAGTATCACCTTTTGCTGATTACCGCCCGATAACGAGCGTATCTTGGTCTCCTGCGTGGGCGTTTTAACGTGCATTGAGTTTATGCACCAATCGGTGTTTGCTTTAAGTTTCGCCTTGCTTAAAAACGGACCTTTTTTGCATTTATCAAGGCTTGAAATGGTCGCGTTTTCGCGAATATTGAGTATTCCGAAAATTCCGGTTGCGCGGCGCTCTTCGGTAAGCAGGGCAAACCCGTTTTTAATTGAGTCGCCCGGGTTGCGGTTTTTAATCTCCCTGCCGTTAAGTTTTAAGGTGCCGCTGCGCCTTGTTGCCACGCCGAAAATATTTTCAAGCAGCTCGGTTCTGCCCGAGCCGTCAAGCCCCGCAACGCCTATTATTTCACCTTTTCGCGCCTTAAAGCTCACGTCGTTCAGCCTTGCGTATTCAGAGCTTAAATTATCCGCCTCAAACAAAACGTCGCCTATTTCGTTGGTTTTGGGCGGGTAAATATTTGTTAATTCTCTGCCCACCATAAGCTTTATAATTTCGTCGGTGGTTAAATCCTTTGCCTCGCGCGTGGCTATCCATTTGCCGTCGCGCATTATTGTAACCTCATCGGAAATTCTTAAAATTTCCGCCATTTTATGAGAAATATATATTATCCCGCAACCCTGACTGCGGAGCATATTTATAATTTTAAAAAGGTGCTCAACCTCTTCCTCTGTAAGCGATGAAGTAGGTTCGTCAAATACTATCACCTTTGCGTTATAGGATACCGCTTTCGCAATTTCCACCATTTGGCGCTGCGATACCGGCATTGTGCTCATAACGGTTTTGGGGTCAACATTGACCTCTAATTTTTCAAAAATTTCTTTTGTGGCGGCGTACATTTTCTTTTCGCTGGTTATGGGCACGCCCTTTGCAACCGTGGGGAAACGCCCCAGCCACATATTATCCATAACGTTGCGCTTGAGCGCCTGGTTCAGCTCCTGGTGCACCATTGCAACCCCGTTTTCAAGCGCTTCCTTGGAGTTTTTGAAGTTTATTTCCCTGCCGTCTAAATATATGTTTCCCGAGTCCTTGTTATATACCCCGAAAAGACATTTCATAAGTGTTGATTTGCCGGCGCCGTTTTCGCCCATAAGCGCGTGCACGGTGCCCGCCTTTACGGTAAGATTTACCTTATCAAGCGCCTTGACGCCCGGAAAAGCCTTTTCAATGTTTTCCATTCTAAGCAGAACAGGCTTTTCGCTTACCGTGGTATTGTTTGTAACGTTTCTCTGCTCGTTCATAAGCCTATCTCCCCCGTTTTTTTGCTCACAGCAGCCGGTTATTCCGGCTGCTGTGAAAGTTATATATTATTCGCCGGTGTAGGTACCGTAGGGGATATTTACTCTCCACTTGCCTACAAGGTTTTCACTGTCAAGTCCGTCAAGGGCTTCCTTATCGCCTAAGAAGTTCTGCGCGATAGAAGTAATAGCCTTTGCCATACCGTCGGCGTCCTGCTTAATGGTACTTACCATAGCGCCGCTCTTAATAGCGGATTTAGCGGCGTCGGTCGCGTCAACACCGAATACCGGAATAGCCTTTGCACCCTCTTTATTGTAACCTGCGGTCTGCAAGGAGGAAATTGCGCCGAGCGCCATATCGTCGTTGTTTGCGATTACAAGTTCAACCATATTCTTGTTGCTCTCGCTGTACTGCGCTAAAATTGTACTCATATAATCGGTAGCGGCAGCAGATGACCACTGACCGTTCTGGTCTACAAGGTATTTGTTCTTATTTGAAGCGTCATAGAATTCAAGCTCGGGCTTGCCTGCAGCTTTGAGCACCTTGTTAGCGTCCTCAACGCCGTACTGTGTGCGGGCGATAGCCTCCATGTTGCCTTCCTGACCCTTGAACATTACATAGCTTATCTTTCCGTCGCCGTTAAGGTCAAGCTTATTGTAATTTTCAACTAAATATTTGCCTATCATTTCGCCCTGCATATGACCTGCCATTTCGTAATCGGTTCCTACGAATACGCACTTGTCATAGCTGGTTACAACCGATTCCTGAACAGAACGGTTGAAGAAGATTACCGGAACATTTTTCGCTTTTGCCTGGTCGATAATGTTCTGCGCGGCGTCGTTTGAGCCGGTGTCAACAACATTAACTACAAGGAGCTTTGAGCCCTTTGCAAGAGCGGTGGTTACCTGCTCGGTCTGGGTTGTCTGGTTGCCGTTTGCGTCGTAATTCTGGAATTTCAGCCCTGCGTCCTTCAAGAACTTATCCATTGCCGAACGAACGCTTGAAATGTAGGCGTCGCTGTAGGTGTAGTAGAAAACCGAAACCTCGCCGTCGGATGAACCGCCGTCTCCCGAACCGCAAGCGGTAAGACCTAAAGCAAACGCCAAAGTAAGAATTACTGCTAATATTTTTTTCATTTTGAGTTGCCTCCGTTTCTTTATTCGACTTCCTGTCGTCGAGTATTATTATATTTCGGAGGGCTAATTTTTTAAATAGATTTTTCTATCGAAAATGTATAAAAAATTATTCAATAGTGTATTTTTTTAATCGCTTTTTATTTTTCGCTCAGTCTGTCCGCTATTGCGGCGAAAATTTCAGCGCAGCTTTTAGTTTGTTTTTCTGTGTTTTCGGAAAAAACTATTACGGTGTATTGCGGCTCCTCCGCGGGGAAAAAGCCGCAGAACCACCCCTCGCATATTTCCTTGCCGTTTTCATACCTTCCGGTTTGCGCCGTTGCGGTTTTTCCCGCGGCGCTCACGGTTTTGGGCGCTGCCGCCTTGCCTGTGCCCTCGGTTATAACGGCGCTTAAATATTCCCGCAGCTCTTTTGCGGTTCTCGCCGTCATAACCCTTGTTCTGCCGCGCTCGGCAGTGGGGGTAAACTTTCCGCCCGCCAGCGTGCCCGCAACCGCCGTGGGCAGCGCGTAGCTGCCGTCATATGCCGCCGCGCAGTATAATGTCAGCATTGCGGCGGGGGAGAGCAGCAACTCCCCCTGTCCTATTGAAAAATTTGCAAGGTAGGCTATATTATCAAGGCTTTCTCTCTGTGGCAGACTGCCCGCCGCGCTCGCAATACCCTCGCATATATCAAAGCTTTTGCCGAAATTAAGGCTTGACGCCATATTAAAAATCGCGTCGGCGCCTATGTTGAAGGCAAAATTGTAAAAAAACGTGTTACAGGAATTTGCAAGACCGCTTTTAAGGGTCATAAGCCCGTGTCCCGAGCGCTTGTGGCATTTAAAGGTACGGTCTATTATTTTGCAACTGCCCGTGCAGTTATAGCTGAAGCTCCCTTTGCCCGCCTCTATTCCCGCCGCGGCTACGCAGGCTTTAAAAACCGAGCCGACGTTAAACGCGGCAAGCGCGCGGTTTAAAAGGGGTGAATTATCCGCTCCCAGATACTCCGTAAGATTTGTGCAGTCAAAATCGGGGCGGCTCACCATCGCCCTTATTTCGGCGGTTTTTGAGTCGGCTATTATAACCGCGCCCGCCTCTATTGCCTCTGCCTCTTTTTCCGCCGCCGTTTGAATGTTTATATCAAGCGTTGTAACCACGCCGCCCGCCGTAACCGCGCTGTCGTTTTCCGCCACGGGCTTTACGCCCGCTAAAATATCGCCCTTGCCGTCCTTTGTATATACAAAAGCCGCCTCCTTTTCCGAGTACAAAATATCATCGTAGGCTTTTTCTATTCCCGCCATACCGCGAAAATCCGAATCGGTGTAGCCCAAAAGGTGAATTGCGGGCGTATCGGCGGAATTATGCGTGTATACCCGCATACAGGCAATGCCGTCGCAATCTATTTCCTGCGGAACCTCGCAAAGCACGGGCTTTCCGCCTTTAAGCTTTTCAAGCACGCCTTGCAGCTCGTCGCCGTAAAGCACCCCGCTTATAGCCGTAACTGCCCTCGGTGTGGGCGATACGGCGGCTATAATTTTGCTTTCGGCATTGGTAAGCGGCACCATATTTCTGTCATATATCGTGCCGCGCAGCTTTCCTACGGTAAGCCTATAACCGCTTTGTCGGTTTAAAACAGCGGAATAATCCGTCAGAGCGGACACCGCCACCCTTAAAATACAGCTGAAAAACAAAACCACGCAAATAAAAAATGAAATTGCAGCCCTTCTTGCAAAAACCGCGCCGAAGCCCGTATCAGACATAAAAAAGCACCTCACGCCATTATTATTGACGTAAGGTGTTTTTTTAATACTTCATTCTGAGCATTGCGCCGGGCTTTACCGGTCGGTCAAAGGGAATTTTAAGCTTCATCATCGGGTGGGGAGCAACCTCAATTTCGTTTCCGTCGCCATCAAAAAGCGTATTTGCCGAAACGGTAAAGGGCGGCTTGCCCGGTTCTAAGCAATCAAACTCCTGCCCGCGCAGAAATTTATTTTTAAGCACGGCTGTAATGCAGCCGTTTTCATAACCCTCCACTATTGCCGCTACGGAATAATCCCGTATATATCCAGCGTTTTGGTAGGTCTGCGCGTTTTGCGGCGTGCCGAAATAAAAGCCTGTAGAGTAGGTTCTGTGGCTTATTTTGTTAAGCTCTTCTGTCACCCATTCGGGGCATTTCCAATCGCCGTCGGCGGTTTTCAGGCTGTCAAGCGCGCCGCGGTAGGCGTTTGCAGTAACGGCTACATAATAGTGCGATTTTGCCCTGCCCTCAATTTTTATGCTGTCTACCCCGGCGGCTGCCATTTTATCAAGCTGCTCCGCCATACAAAGGTCGTTCGCGTTTAAAATATATGTGCCCTTATCGGTCTCGGTAATATCAAAATACTGCCCGGGGCGCTTTTCCTCCATAAGCGAATAGCTCCAGCGGCAGGGCTGCGCGCAGTCGCCGCGGTTTGCGTCCCGCCCGGTCATATAGCTTGAAAGCAGGCACCTTGCCGAAAACGAAACGCACATAGCGCCGTGCGCAAAGGCTTCAAGCTCTAAGTCCTGCCGGGTTTTCGCGCGTATTTCCGCAATTTCCGCAAGAGAAAGCTCTCTTGCCAAAACCACCCTTTTAGCCCCCATATTGTAAAACGCATTCGCCGTTTCGTAATTGCATATGCCCGATTGCACCGAAACATGCAGCTCTGTATCGGGCGCGTATTTTTTTATAAGCCCTATTGTGCCTATATCCGCCGCTATAAGCGCGTCCGCCCCCAAAGCGTTTACGGTTTTCAAGAAATCGGGCAGGCGGGCTATTTCCTCATTGTGCGGTATAACATTACAGGCAATATGCACCTTTACGCCGTGCTTATGGGCGTATTCTATGCCTTTTTTCAGGTCTTCCTCGCCGAAATTCGCAGCGGCGGTGCGCATACCGAACTCCTCGCCCGCAAGGTAGACTGCATCAGCGCCGTAATCAACGGCGGCGCAAAGCCGCGTAAGGTCGCCCGCGGGGCACAAAAGCTCGGGAATTTTATTTATCGCCAATCCAGTTGTTCTCCCTTTTAAGTCGGTTTATCGTGTTGTTGTGCTCGGTTAAGGTCTTGTTATAGTAAAACTTCATTTTAGCGTCGGTCACAAAGTAGTAGTAATCGAAATTCGCAGTCGGGTCGGCTGCCGCTTTTATGGAGTTCTCACTCGGCGAGCACAAGGGTCCGGGCGGTAATCCGTCCGATTTATAGGTATCGTACTTGCCCGAGCCGTAGGGGTATTTCTGTGTGGGTGAGGATTGCAGCTTCGGGTATTCGTCGCTCTTTAGGCGGTTATAGAACACCGCCGCCACATTCGGCATTTCCTCGGGGCTGCCGCCCGCCTCAAGTTCTACTATTGAGGCTAAGGTCATAACCTCGTGCAGCGTGTAGCCGCTTTTGGATATTTTAGCCCGCACACCCTCGGTCAGCTTGCTGTCAAGCGTTTTAAGCATACGGTCAATGGCTAAGTGCGCGCACTCCTTGGAATCATATGAGTAAAAATTATATGTTTCGGGGAAAAGGTAGCCTTCAAGCCTGTAATAAACCTTTTCGGTAGGTATATCCTTTACAAAATCGTAATCAAAGCTGCCGTGCTGAACCTCGTCAATAAAATCGGCTTTTTCGCAAATTCCCTTTTCTTCAAGAATTTTCGCAATATCGTCAACCGAGGACATTTCGGGTATAGTCACCTTAATGCTGTTCGCCTTTGCGCCCTCTTCTATAAGCATAACCGAAAGCGCCTCGTAGCCCGCCTCGTTATTAAAGGTGTAAAGCCCGTATTTAAACTTGCCGTCGTAGTGTTTTAGCTTTGCGTAAACCCTGAAAAGCATGGGTATTTTAACCGCGCCGCACTCCTTTAGCCGCTCGGCTATCTGTCCAGTTGACATTCCCTGCTCTATTACTACCTCGCAGTCATTTCCCCTGCCGAAGCCTATGCCCATATAGTCCGCTCCCGCAAAAATTATGCCGAAGGCAAGCCCAACGGACACTACCACTATGCAGAGAATCCAAATTATGTTTTTAAGTGTGTTTTTGCCCGCAGAGTGCTTTGCCCCGCGTTTCTTGGGTGCGGGCATTATGGGCTCCTCGCTTATTTCAAAGCCCTTGCCTATTACAAAATCGTCCTCAAATGTATTATTGTTTTCATTATTTTCGGGGGTAATATCGGGATTTTTTTCGTCCATTGTTTTCCTCTCCGCAAAAATTATTTTTTATAAAGCATTGCTTTTTTAAGCTCCTCAGCTGCCGCCTTATCGCCCGTAAGCGTTTCAAGCAGCAAAAAGCCAAAGTCGAAAGCCGCTCCCGCACCGCAAGCGGTTACAATATTGCCGTCGCGCTGGGCGGGCACTTCCTTAAATTCAGCGCCTATCAGGTCCTTTTCAAACCCGGGGAAACAGGTGGCTTTTTTACCCTTTAAAATCCCCTTGTGCCCGAGCACCGAGGGTGCCGCGCATATCGCGCCTATAATCAAGCCCCGTTCGGCGGCATAGTCAAGCGCGTTTTGCACCGCCGCGCTTTTTTCAAGGTTGAGCGTGCCGGGCATTCCGCCAGGCAGTATTACCGCCTGCATATCGCTTTCTTTAATTTCATTTTCGCCTATATCGCAGCAGACCCTTATTCCGTGAGCGCCGGTTATTTCACTGCCGCCCACGCCTACGGTACTAACCTTTATGCCGCCGCGCCGCAGAATATCAACGGGGACAAGCGCCTCACATTCTTCAAAGCCGTTTGCCAAAAAAACGTAAACCATACTAAAGCACCCTTTCAAGTATTTCGTTTGATATATCCTCAATTCCGCGCGGCTTGCCGTCCTTAGCGCAGGGCACGGTTATCCAGCCCGAATATTCCGCCGTGAAAAGCGCCGCTCGCCTACAGCTTTCAAGGTATTCAATATCGCTTTCGTGAATATCCTTTTTGCCGCCGTCCTCTGAGTAGCGGCGGTTTAAAAGCCGCTGCGACACTTCAATCGGCATATCCAAAAATATTACTCTGTCGGGTTGCGGAATACCTATTTTGTTATACTCAAAATCGTAAAGCCAATCAAGAAACGGTTTCCATTTATCGGGGCTTAATTTCGATGCCTGATGAATGGCGTTAGATGTGGTGTACCGCCCCGCAACGACCGTTCCGCCCGCGTTGTAATAATCGCCCCAAACGGATTTATACGAGGCGTACCTGTCCACCGTGTAAAAGGCAGAGGCGGCGTATGGGTTTACATCATCCGGGTGAGTGCCGAAATCGCCGCGCAGATACATTTTTACAAGCGCGCTCGAATCGCTTTCATACTGCGGGAAAGAAACCGTGCGGCAGTCTGTTCCGCGTGCTTTCAGCTTTTTCGGCAAAAGCTCTAATTGGGTGGATTTTCCACTGCCGTCCAGCCCCTCAATCACTATAAGCCTACCCATTGTTTTTAAGCTCTCCTATATGGCGGCGCACCTCGTCTGCCTTTCCGCAGGACATTTTACCTTCAGAGCAGGCGCCGCAAACGCAGGCGGGTCCCGCATTTTTGAAAAGCTCTGGCGCTACAGCCGACACCAGTGCGAGCATTTGGTCGGCAATATCCCTTATTTCCCACTGCGCCCTGTTGCAGCAGCGAATATGGAAGAAATTTTTAAGCGAGCGGGCGTTCATTGTCATAACCATCTGCGTCTCGCAGGAGTTGGGCAGCACAAAGCGCGCGTCCTCAATCGCCTTTTTCTCGGCAAGGCGGGTTGCGGTTTTTTCGTCCTTACCCTCTGCCATAAAGGTTTTTATATGCTTTTCCTTTAAAATTTCGGCAAGGCGGTCGTATTTTCTCTGGTCCTCCGCCATTATTTCATCGTAAAGCTTTTTAGCCTCGGGGTCTGCCGCAATTTCGGGCGGGGTAACATAGCCGAAGCTGCCCTCGCGCACATAGCGCTGACTTTTTACCGAGAAGGACGCCATTCTGTGCCTTGTTATCTGTGCCAAAAGCGAGCGCGAAACACCTTCAATACCGAAGGTAAAGCTTGCGTGCTCTATAGGGCTTTCGTGCCCTATTTCCGAAAGCATTTCTACAAATGCCGCCGCCTTTTCATCAGTCAGGCTGTCGGTAAGCCCTGTTATATCCGAGCTGCTGTAGCACAGCTTTGCCGCCGCAGCCACCGTGTGCTCGGGGTTCGGCGTGTGCGCCAGCAGAATAACCTTTGCCATTTTATCTTCCCCCTGTAGTTTAATCCTTTTAATTATAACAGGAAAACGCGCTGTTATCAATCACATTTTAACTATTTCGCAAAAATTTGTTTTGGCACCCCCTGAATAATACAGCATTTGACATTTTTAGATTACTTTTTTGCTAAAATATAAAATAATTGTTGCATTTTATACTATACAGTGTTATAATGTACTTGTATCCAAACGACGCTGAAGGGGAGTGATGTTTATGGATAAACCGCATTGCAAAAGGCTTTTATGCGCCTACATAATTGTAATTACATTGCTTTGCACATTTTTAATAAATGCCGAATTTATCGCCGCGCATCACTCTGAATATCATAATTTGCTCAACGAGTCATCGTTTGAACCGGTGGATATGGAAAAGATTAAGGAATCATCAGCCTACCGTATTGCGCCGCCCTCAACAGGCTGCTGCCATAACCATAATATTTCCATGTGCGAGAGCAAAATATCCGTGCTTCATGACGTGCTTATTTCAATAGGATATGAAATTAAAAATTCAGACACACTTCAAATACTTTCGGTACTGGCGGAAAATAACAAGACTGTTCTATATGACGTTATTACATATTTAGGACGATATTTATCCTGAAAATTGCTTCTTTTTTCATAGCTTAAATAATATAAAGGGAGTAATAGAATTGTGTAACAATCAGGGAAATAATTATTTTTTAATAACCTTTAAAGAGGAGGAAATGCTCAAGCAGTTAAGAGCGCTTTCGGAGGATGACCGAAAGGAAATTGAAAGAAGATTTTTAGAAATTGCCGTTAAATACGCCAATTGGGGCAAATAACCCGCCGCGCGGTGTAGCGTATTCATCAGCCGTGACCCATATCGGGTCACGGCTGATTTTTATGTTTATGAAATCTACCTTATAAATTATGATATCCGAGCTTAGCTTGTCCTAAAATTTTGCGTTATACTTTGTTCTCGGACATAATTCGAAAGGATTTTTTAACGAATTGTAAATTTGCACAGTTAGCTCTTAAAAAGAATTGACCGATTTTACATTTTGCCGAAAAAAATAAAATTTTCAAAAAAATATTGACATAAGGGCGGTAAAGATATAAAATGTTAATAGGTTAGCGAGCGCTAACCTATTTATCGAGCAAAAAGTTAGCAAGCGCTAATTTTTATATGATTGGAGATATGCATAATGATGCCGCTGTTATTAGCCAATGTAGGAGAAGAAAACGTTATAAAGAAGATAGGCGGCAGCCCCGAGGTAAAGCAGCACCTTGAAAACCTCGGCTTTGTCGTTGGGGGCAACGTAACAATCGTTAATACCATGGGCGGAAATCTTATTGTCAACGTTAAGGAGACCCGCGTTGCGGTAAGCCGCGAAATGGCGCAAAAAATAATGATTTAAGCAATAAATCTGATAAGGAGGAGAAACAGATGAAAACTTTGAAGGACACAAAGGTAGGCGAGACCGTAAAGGTCGTAAAGCTTACGGGCGAGGGCGCTGTAAAGCGCAGAATTATGGATATGGGCATTACCAAAGGCGTTGAAGTGCATATCCGTAAGGTAGCACCCTTAGGCGACCCGGTAGAAGTTACCGTGCGCGGCTATGAGTTATCGCTCAGAAAAGCCGACGCGGAAATGATCGAGGTTGAATAAGCTTTTTTCGGGGAGCGGTTCCCCATATTTTAAGTCTCGGGGTTAGCCCGGGCTAATTAAAGAAAGAGAGAGGAAAAGCTATGAGT
Organism: uncultured Oscillospiraceae bacterium; assembly: GCA_900549755.1. Lineage (GTDB taxonomy): Bacteria > Bacillota > Clostridia > Oscillospirales > Acutalibacteraceae > UBA737. The sequence goes on along the minus strand of URPQ01000030.1, from coordinate 1,439 downwards.
ATAAGAATTGCCCTTGCGGGCAACCCGAACTGCGGTAAAACTACCCTGTTCAACGCACTTACCGGCTCCAACCAGTTTGTAGGTAACTGGCCGGGCGTTACGGTAGAGAAAAAAGAAGGTAAGCTTAAAAAGCACGACGGCGTTATAATCACCGACCTTCCGGGTATTTATTCCCTGTCGCCTTACACACTTGAAGAGGTTGTTGCGAGAAATTACCTTATTACAGAGCGTCCCGACGCGATACTGAACATTATCGACGGAACAAACCTTGAAAGAAACCTTTATTTAACCACACAGCTTGTAGAGCTTGGCATACCGGTAGTTATTGCCATCAATATGATGGACGTTGTTCGTAAAAACGGCGATAAGATAAACACCGAGGAGCTGTCCCGTCAGTTAGGCTGCAAAATAGTTGAAATTTCCGCCCTTAAGGGTACGGGAATTACCGAGGCTGCCGAGGCTGCAATAGACGCGGCAGAGCACACAAAGACCATTCCGCAGCACAGCTTTTCAGGCACTGTTGAACACGCTATTGCCCACATTGAGGAAGCTGCGGTTCACAATATGCCCGAGGAACAGCAGCGCTGGTACGCAATAAAGATTTTCGAGCGTGACGATAAGGTACTGGCTCAATTAAAGCTTGACGGCACGGTTTTGGCACATATTGAAAATGATATTAAGGCTGCCGAGAAGGAATGTGACGACGACGCCGAGAGTATTATTACAAACGAGCGTTATCTCTACATAGCCTCCATTATAAAGGCGTGCTACAAGAAGAAAAACGTCGGTCAGTTGTCCACCTCGGATAAAATCGACCGCGTAGTTACAAACCGCTGGCTCGGTCTTCCGATATTCGCGCTTGTAATGTTCCTTGTTTATTACATATCAATGGTAACCGTAGGCTCTGCCGCTACCGACTGGGCAAACGACGGACTTTTCGGCGACGGCTGGCACCTTTTAGGCATAGGCTCTAAGGCTTACAGCGCTGACGCAGACGATTTTACCGCGGCTTCTCAGGCTGTTCAGGCGTTTACCGAAATTGAAGTGGGTGCGGATGATTTTGACGCTGACAAGGCTCTTGATGAAATAAAGAGCTTCACCACCGATTCAAAGACCGCCACTGTTGACGTTGAGGATGAAGAAACCCTGGCAATAAATACAATGACGGCTTACTACTCAGAGATTCCCTCGAACCTTTCTAAGGCAGAGGAAGAAGAAACGGTTGCAATGTCTTATAAGGACGCTGTTTCCTACTTCGAGAAAAACGGCTTTGACGAGCCCGATCCTGCCGATTACGGCGTTTGGGTTCCCGGTATACCGGTGCTCGTGGGCGACGGACTTGATAAAGCAGGCGCTGCCGATTGGCTGGCGGGTCTTATTAACGACGGTATCGTAGCCGGTGTTGGTGCGGTTCTCGGATTTGTTCCGCAGATGCTCGT
>URPQ01000029.1 GCA_900549755.1 uncultured Oscillospiraceae bacterium | reverse complement strand
ACTTAAAGGTCGGCGATAAGATAGTAAGCGGCCCCGAGGCTGATATTAAGCCCGGCAACGCACTTCCGCTTATCAACATTCCGGTAGGTACTTTCTTACACAATATCGAGCTTTACCCCGGCAAGGGCGCTCAGCTTGCACGTTCTGCCGGCAACACCGCTCAGCTTATGGCTAAGGAAAACGGAATGGCGCTTTTACGTTTGCCCTCGGGCGAGCTTCGCAACGTTCCGGCAAACTGCATGGCAACCGTAGGCGTTGTATCCAATCCGGAGCACGCAAATGTTAACTACGGTAAAGCCGGACGTAAGCGTCACATGGGCTGGAGACCGACCGTTCGCGGTTCTGTAATGAACCCGTGCGATCACCCGCACGGCGGTGGTGAGGGTAAATCACCGATCGGTCGTCCGGGACCTGTTACCCCGTGGGGTAAACCTGCTCTCGGTTACAAGACCCGTCAGAAGAATAAGCGCACCGATAAGTATATCGTAAAGCGCCGTAAGTAATTCGACGAAAGGAGTTAAATCATGGGAAGAAGCATTAAAAAGGGCCCTTACGTGCAGCCTGTTCTGCTCAAAAGAGTCAAGGAAATGAACGAAGCCGGCGAAAAGAGAGTTCTTAAGACCTGGAGCCGTTCTTCGACCATATTCCCCGATTTCGTCGGACACACCTTTGCGGTACATGACGGCCGCAAGCACGTTCCGGTTTATGTTACAGAGGATATGGTTGGTCACAAGCTCGGTGAGTTTGCGCCGACAAGGACCTTTAAAGGTCACGCCGGTTCAAAGACCACCGGTAAGTAAGCGGCTGAAAGGAGAGTTTAACTATGGAAGCAAGGGCTACACTTAAATACGCCCGTATTTCACCCCGCAAGGTGAAGATTGTTCTGGATTTAATCCGCAATCAAGACGCTGACAAAGCTATGGCTATACTCAAATTTACTCCTAAGTCCGCTTGCGAGTATTTGGAGAAGCTTTTAGCGTCAGCTATGGCTAATGCAGAAAACAATCATAATATGGATGTTTCCCGTCTTTATGTTGCTGAGTGCTTTGTCTGCCCCGGACCGACTCTTAAGAGAATCCGTCCGAAGGATCACGGCAGAGCCCACAGAATCTTGAAGAGAACAAGCCATGTTACAATCGTTCTTAAAGAACGCGAAATCTAAGAAGGAGGTTAAGTTATGGGCCAGAAGGTTAATCCGCACGGTTTCCGTGTAGGCGTAATTAAAAACTGGGACTCACGTTGGTTTGCCAATGACAGCGTTTTCGGCGATACATTGGTTGAGGACTATAACCTCCGCAAGTACCTCAAGAAGACCCTCTTCACAGCAGGTATTGCAAAAATCGAAATCGAACGTGATGACAAGCGCGTAAGACTTCATATCCACTGCGCAAAGCCGGGTATGGTGATCGGACGCAACGGCAGCGAAATTGAAAAGCTTCGCGCCACTTGCCAGCAGATGCTCGGCAAGCCGGTTCTTATCAACATTGTTGAAATAAAGAATCCGGATGCTAACGCTCAGCTCGTAGCCGAAAATATTGCGGCTCAGCTTGAAAAGCGTATTTCCTTCCGCCGCGCTATGAAGCTCTCCATAGGCAGAGCTATGCGTCTTGGCGTAAAGGGTATAAAAACTCAGGTTTCGGGTCGCTTGGGCGGCGCTGAAATCGCAAGAAGCGAGCAGTATCATGAGGGAACAATTCCGCTTCAGACCCTGCGTGCCGATATCGACTACGGTTTTGCCGAGGCAAACACCACCTACGGTCGTATAGGCGTTAAGGTTTGGATTTACAAGGGTGAGGTTCTCGCTGATAACCGCAAGGTTAAAAAGGAAGGAGGCGCCCGCTGATGTTAATGCCTAAAAGAGTAAAATACCGCAGAGTTCACCGCGGACGTTTGACCGGTACCGCTTCACGCGGCATCACCGTAACACACGGCGATTTCGGTCTTCAGGCTTTAGAGCCGGCGTGGATCACCTCTAACCAGATAGAGGCTGCGCGTATTGCAATGACCCGTTACATTAAACGTGGCGGTCAGGTTTGGATAAAGATATTCCCCGATAAGCCGATAACCGAAAAGCCGGCTGAGACCCGAATGGGTTCAGGTAAAGGCTCGCCCGAGTACTGGGTAGCGGTTGTTAAGCCCGGTCGTGTAATGTTCGAGATCGGCGGCGTTAGCGAGGAATTGGCTCGCGAGGCTATGCGTCTCGCCGCAAACAAGCTTCCTATTAAGTGCAAGTTTGTAACAAAGCAGGAAATGGGTGGTGAGCAGTAATGAATGCAAAGGAAATCAGACAGAACACTTTGCCGGAGCTGAATGACCAGTTGACAAAGCTTAAAGAGGAATTATTTAATCTGCGTTTCCAACTCGCCATTAACCAGCTCGACAACCCCATGCGTATAGCTGCCGTTAAGAAGGATATCGCCCGCGTTAAGACAATCATTCGCGAGAACGAGCTTAAAAACGACAGCACCAACGCTTGAGAGAGGGAGGAAAGGCTAAATGAGCGAAAGAAACCTTCGTAAAACAAGAGTGGGTAAGGTTGTAAGCGACAAGATGGATAAAACCGTTGTAGTTGCCATTGAGGACAACGTTAAGCACCCGCTTTACAAGAAGATAATCAAAAACACTATCAGACTCAAAGCTCATGATGAGAATAATTCCTGTGGCGTAGGCGACAGAGTTCTTATTATGGAGACCAGACCACTCTCCAAGGATAAGCGTTGGCGCGTGGCGGAAATAATCGAAAAGGCTAAGTAGTCTACAAGGAGGAAAACACTGTGATACAACAACAGAGTTACCTCAAGGTTGCCGACAATACGGGTGCTAAGGAAATCATGTGCATCCGCGTTCTTGGAGGCTCCAGAAGGAGGTATGCCAACATTGGCGACGTCATCGTGGCTTCTGTTAAAAAGGCCGCTCCGGGCGGTACTGTAAAGAAGGGCGATGTAGTAAAGGCAGTTGTAGTTCGTTCTGCAAGAGGTCTTCGTCGTAATGACGGCACATACATCAGATTCGACGAAAATGCGGCTGTTATCATCCGTGATGACAAGAACCCCCGCGGTACCCGTATTTTCGGGCCGGTAGCCCGTGAGCTGCGCGACAAGGATTACACAAAAATCCTGTCACTTGCTCCGGAAGTGCTTTAATGGGAGGTAGAAAACAATGAGTAAGCTTCACGTTAAAACCGGTGATACCGTAGTCCTCCTTACAGGAGACAAAAAGGACCGCAAGAAGACCGGCAAGGTGCTTGAGGTCAGCCCCAAAGAGGGTAAGGTTATAGTTGAGGGCATCAACGTTGTTAAAAAACACGCTAAACCGAAAAAGGCTGGAGATCCGTCGGGTATAATTGAAACCAACGGTGCCGTTTATGCCTGCAAGGTTCAGGTTGTTTGCCCGAAATGCAATAAGCCCACCAGAGTAGGTACAAAAATCTACGAGGACGGCAAAAAAGACCGCATGTGCAAAAAATGCGGCGAGACTTTTTAAGAGATAAGGAGGACATGACATGTCAATACTGTCGAACGAATATAAAAATTCGATCGCTCCCGCACTGATGACAAAATTTGGCTACAAGAGCGTCATGCAGATTCCGAAGCTCGAAAAGGTCGTTATCAATGTAGGCGCCGGCGAGGCCAAGGAAAACTCCAAGGTCATCGACGCTATTCTGCGAGACCTGAGTCTTATCACCGGTCAGAAGGCAATTCCCTGCCGCGCTAAGAAGTCGGTTGCGAACTTCAAGCTCCGCGAGGGTATGCCGATCGGTGCGAAGGTAACACTTCGCGGCGAGCGTATGTATGAGTTCATTGAAAGACTTTTCAATGCGGCTCTTCCGCGCGTTCGCGACTTCAGAGGAATTAACCCCAACGCTTTCGACGGCCGCGGCAACTATGCTATGGGCGTTAAAGAGCAGCTTATTTTCCCTGAGATCGAGTACGATAAGATCGATAAGGTACGCGGTATGGATATAATTTTTGTCACAACTGCGAAGACAGATGAAGAGGCCCGCGAGTTATTAACGCTTTTGGGCGCTCCGTTTGCGAGATAAGGAGAAGTAATAATGGCTAAGACTGCTATGAAAGTTAAGCAGGCAAGACCTGCTAAGTTTTCAACAAGAGAGTATAACAGATGCAAAATCTGCGGCCGCCCACATGCTTATCTTCGCAAGTACGGCATTTGCCGTATATGCTTCAGAGAGCTTGCTTATAAAGGCGAGATCCCCGGAGTGAAGAAGGCCAGTTGGTAAGGCACAAAGCTGAAGGAGGTTGACGGCATGCAAATCAGCGATACAATCGCGGATATGCTTACGAGAATTCGTAATGCATCCGCTGCAAAGCATGATTCGGTAGATGTTCCGGCGTCAAACGTAAAAAAGGCAATCGCTCAGATTTTACTTGACGAGGGTTACATCTCGGGCTTTCAGGTCGAAGAAGACGGAAAGCAGGGCGTAATTCATATTACATTGAAGTACGGCCAGAATAAATCGCAGGTTATAAGCGGCATTAGAAGAGTTTCTAAGCCCGGCTTGCGTATCTACACAAACGTAGAGGATATGCCCAAGGTTATGAAAGGCCTCGGCATAGCCATCCTTTCCACCTCTAAGGGTATAATGACAGACAAGCAGGCACGCAAAGCCAATGTCGGCGGCGAAGTCCTCGCTTTCGTCTGGTAAGGAGGTGCGAGAGGATGTCAAGAATAGGAAAGAAACCTATCGCAATCCCTGCCGGTGTTGAGGTTAAGGTTGACGGCAGCAAGGTGACCGTAAAGGGCCCCAAGGGCACGCTTGAAAGCACCTTCAATCACGAAATAAACATTGCGCTTGAGGGCAATGAAATAATCGTGACCCGCCCGACCGACGATAAAAATCACCGTGCGCTCCACGGTCTTACCCGTACCCTTATCCACAATATGGTTGAGGGCGTTACCAACGGCTACTCAAAAACGCTTGAGGTAAACGGCGTAGGCTACCGTGCTCAAAAGCAGGGCAAAAATCTTGTAATGAACCTCGGATATTCTCATCAGGTAATCGTTCCTGAAGTTCCGGGAATCACCATTGACGTACCGACTCCCAACCAGGTAGTTATAAGCGGTGCGGATAAGCAGCAGGTCGGCCAGTTTGCCGCGGAAGTTCGCGAGAAGCGTCCGCCGGAGCCTTATAAGGGCAAAGGTATTAAGTACGCCGACGAGCATATCCGCCGCAAGGAAGGTAAAGCCGGCAAGGGTGCTAAGAAATAATAAAGGAGTGTATAAACGATGGTTACAAGACCAAACAGCAATCAGGCAAGACTTAAGCGTCACGCCCGCGTCCGCTCTAAGGTCAGCGGTACGGCGGCTTGTCCTCGCCTTGATGTATTCCGCTCCAACAGCAACATTTACGCCCAGCTTATCGACGATGTAAACGGCGTTACACTCGCAGCCGCTTCTTCCAACGAGAAGGATTTCGGAATTTCCGGCGGCAACAAAGAGGGCGCTCACAAGGTTGGAAAGTTAATTGCTGAACGTGCCGCAGAAAAGGGCATCACCGAGGTTGTTTTTGACCGCGGCGGATACATTTATCACGGCCGTGTCAAGGAGCTTGCCGAAGGTGCCCGCGAGGGCGGACTCAAGTTCTGATAAGGAGGAATACTTTTGGCTACAAATATTGACGCATCAACATTAGATTTAAAAGAGCGCGTAGTTTCTATAAACCGTGTTTCCAAAACCGTTAAGGGCGGACGTATTATGAAGTTCGCAGCACTTGTGGTTGTAGGAGACGGCAACGGCATTGTAGGCTATGGGCTTGGTAAGGCGGGCGAAGTTCCGGACGCTATTCGCAAAGGAATTGAAGACGCTAAAAAGAATCTTATAAAGGTATCCTTAAAGGGTACAACAATTCCGCACGAGGTAATAGGCGAATTCGGCGCAGGCCGCGTTCTTCTTAAGCCCGCGGCTCCCGGTACCGGCGTTATTGCCGGCGGCGCTGTGCGTGCGGTAGTTGAGACTGTCGGTATTTCCGACATTCGTACCAAAGCTTTAAGATCGAACAATCCCTGCAACGTTGTTCGCGCCACTGTTGCCGGCCTCGCATCGCTTCGCAGCGCCGAGGAAGTAGCAGCAGTACGCGGCAAGTCTGTCAAGGAAATCATTGGTTAAGGAGGAGCAGCGTTATGGCAACAAAAAAGGCTGCCGGCCTTAAAGTAAAGCTGGTAAAAAGCACCATCGGTGCTAAAAAGGATCAGATAGCTACCGCAAATGCTCTCGGTCTTTTCAAAATCGGCGATGAGAAAATTCAGCCGGATAACGAGCAGACCAAGGGCAAGATCAACAAGATTTCTCATCTTGTTGAGGTTACGGCTGCGAAATGATTTTATCCGCATACGGCGGAAATGCGGTTTTAACCGCGCGAATTAAGCAAGGAGGTGCGAACAATGAAAATGCATGAATTATCTCCGGCTTTCGGCTCTACAAAAGAGGCGAAGCGTATAGGCAGAGGTCACGGCTCGGGCAACGGCAAAACTGCCGGTAAAGGTCACAAGGGTCAGAAAGCCCGTGCGGGTCACGGTATGAGACCCGGCTTTGAAGGCGGTCAGATGCCGCTGCAAAGACGTATTCCTAAGCGTGGCTTCAATAATATTTTTGCCGAGGAATGGATAGCGATCAACCTTTCCGCACTTGAGGTGTTCGAGGACGGCGCAACGGTTGACGCTGCAGCTTTGGCCGACAAGGGTATAGTAAAGAAAGCAAACCTTCCCATTAAGGTTTTGGCTAACGGCAAGCTTACAAAGAAGCTCACTGTTAAGGCGAACGCTTTCTCTGCGTCTGCTGCTGAGAAAATCAATTCAGTCGGCGGAAAGGCTGAGGTGATCTGATGTTAGAAACATTAAGAAACGCCTGGAAAATAAAAGAAATTCGTAATAAGATTCTTTTTACCGTTTTCATCGTTTTGATTTTCCGTATCGGCTCGGTTATTCCGGTACCGTATATCGACGTTGCCGCTTTAAAATCCGCAACCGAATCGGGAACAACGAATGAATTTTTCAGCTACCTGTCTATTCTTACCGGAGGCGGTCTTGAGTACGGCGCAATATTCGCAATGTCTGTTACACCGTACATCAACTCCTCAATTATAGTACAGCTTCTGTGCGTTGCAATACCCGCTCTTGAAAGACTTTCAAAAGAGGGTGAGGAAGGTCAGAAGAAGTTAGCCCAGATAACCCGTTACACAACGGTCGGTCTGGCACTCATTCAAGGTACGGCATATTTCTTCTATCTCAAAAACAGCAACTATCTGAGCGTATCCGGCGGTGCCGTTATATTTGCGGCGTTCGTTATAATACTTGCCTTTACGGCAGGTTCGGCGCTTGTAATGTGGCTCGGCGAGCAGATAGACGTTAAGGGTATCGGCAACGGTATTTCAATACTGCTTTTCGCAGGTATTATCTCCCGCGGTCCGCAGGCTCTTAACACACTTATCGCTTACTGGAAGCTCGATAAGCAGGTTGCGGTTGTAGGAATAGTAGTTATGTTCTTACTGGTTATAGCCTTCATCGTTTGGATGACCGAGGCGGAACGCCGTATTCCGGTGCAGTACGCCAAGCGTGTTGTAGGCAATAAGATGTACGGCGGACAGAACACCCACATTCCGATCAAGGTCAATATGTCGGGCGTTATGCCGATAATCTTTGCCTCGAGCATACTTATGCTCCCCACGATGATACTTTCGTTCTGGAAGAACGAGAACCACTGGTTCTATAAGGTATTAAGGCTTTTCAGCGTTCAGGGCGTTTTCTATGCGGTAATCTATTTCGTTCTGATAATCGGTTTTGCATACTTCTATGCAACAATCCAGTTCAATCCGATTGAAATGGCAAACAACCTGCGTAAAAACGGCGGTGCAATACCGGGTATACGTCCCGGCAAGTCCACTTCGGACTTCATTTCAAAGATTTTGTCAAGAATAACGCTTATGGGTGCTATATTCTTAAGTGTTATCGCTATCCTGCCTATACTTATCGGCAGCGTCGGCGGAATCAACATTTCCCTCGGCGGTACGTCGGTACTCATTATGGTAGGCGTTGCGCTTGACACTGTCCGTAATCTTGAATCCCAGATGATGATGCGTCATTACAAGGGATTCCTTGATTAAGCATTAAGGAGTATTAAATTATGAAGCTCATTCTTTTGGGAGCACCGGGCGCCGGTAAGGGCACCCAGGCTGAGATAATCTCCGAAAAATATAATATTCCGACCATTTCCACCGGCAACATTATTCGTGCTGCACTTAAAAACGGAACGGAAATGGGACTGAAAGCAAAATCATATATCGACGCGGGCGAGCTTGTTCCCGATGATGTCGTTATCGGCATTATTAAGGAGCGTTTAGCTGAAAGCGACTGTGCAAACGGTTATATTTTAGACGGCTTCCCGCGCACAATTCCGCAGGCAGAAGCGCTTGACGAAATGGGCTTCGGTATCGACGCCGCACTCTCAATTGAGGTTGCAGACAGCGAGATAGTAAAGCGTATGTCGGGCAGACGCGTTTGCGAAAAGTGCGGCGCCAGCTACCACACCGAGTATAAAAAACCGGCTGAAGAGGGCGTTTGCAATTCCTGCGGCGGCGCGCTTGTTATCCGTAAGGACGATGAGCCCGAAACCGTGAAAAACAGACTTAACGTTTATCACGAGCAGACCGAGCCGCTGAAAGATTATTACAAAAACTGCGGAAAGCTCATCACTGTCGAGGGACAGGACGAGGTTAAGGATACTACCCGTCTTGTACTCGAAGCGCTGGAGAAGAATATATGATAGTGCTTAAAACCGGCCGCGAGCTTAAAATAATGAAAGAGGCTTGCAGTATATCGGCCGGAGCATTAGAGGTAGCCGGCAAAGCGGTAGAGCCCGGAGTAACAACGGCTGAGATCGACCGTCTGGCGGAGGAATACATCCGACGCCGCGGCGGCGAGCCCAACTTTAAAAATTACGAGGGCTACCCCGCTACTGCCTGTATATCTATTAACAACGAGGTAATTCACGGCATACCTTCCGAAAAGCGCAAGCTGCGCGCCGGCGATATAGTAAGTATCGACCTCGGCGCCAAGTTCGACGGGTATCACGGCGATAACGCCGCCACTTTCGCCTGCGGAGATGTATCTCCGGAAGCGAAGCGGCTGATGGACACAACGCGCGAAAGCCTTTACGAGGGAATACGCGCGGCGTGCGCGGGCGGCAGAATCGGTGATATAGGTCACGCTGTTCAGAGTTATGTTGAGGCGCGTGGGTATTCGGTCGTGCGGCAGTTTGTCGGTCACGGCGTGGGTACGCACCTGCATGAAGCTCCCGAGGTTCCTAATTTCGGCATACCCGGCAGGGGAATACGCCTGATGCCCGGAATGACCATAGCAATAGAACCGATGGTAAACGCCGGAGGCTATGATGTTAAGGTTCAGCCGGACGGGTGGACTGTTTTAACCAAGGACGGTTCGCTTTCCGCTCATTTTGAGCATACGATAGTGATAACCGCCGACGGTCCTAAAATTATGACCGTGGTTTGAGGAAACGCTTATGGTGGGTCGCATAGTCTTTTCAAAGGCGGGGCGCGATAAAAACCGCCTTATGGTGGTGGTGAGCGCGGACGATAAATTCCTTTACCTGTGCGACGGTAAGGAACGCCCGCTTGAAAAACCGAAACGCAAAAATGTGAAGCACACAGCGTTTACAAACACAATTCTTGATGGAAACAGCTATAAAACCGATAAGGCTTTGAGGCGGGAATTAGCCCGGCTCAGGAGTGATGGCTTGAAAGGGAGGAACCAAAGTGTCTAAAGAAGATATGATAGAGCTTGAAGGCGTCGTTGTTGAGGCAATGCCTAACGCAATGTTCAAGGTAGAAATCCAGGGGGGACATATAATCCTCGCCCATATATCGGGAAAGCTCCGTATGAATTTCATACGCATTCTCCCGGGCGACAAGGTGACTGTTGAGATGTCTCCGTACGATCTGTCAAAGGGTCGCATAACCTGGCGTTCAAAATAACAGTCAAAAATTTAAGGAGGTATAATCCAAATGAAAGTCAGACCTTCTGTTAAAAAGATTTGCGAAAAATGCAAAATTATCAAGCGCAAGGGCAAGGTAATGGTTATCTGCGAAAACCCCAAGCACAAACAGCGTCAGGGTTAATTGCGCGTGAAGAAAAAAATGGAGGTGCTTTGATAAATGGCACGTATTGCTGGTGTTGATCTTCCGAACGAAAAGCGAGTCGAAATCGGACTTACTTACATTTTCGGCATAGGTCTTACAACATCTAAAAAAATCCTTGCCGATACAGGTATCAATCCCGATACCCGCGTCAAGGACTTAACCGAAGACGATATTTCAAAACTGCGTGAATATATCGACCACAACCTTCAGGTAGAGGGTGACCGTCGCCGTACAATCGCGTTTGATATTAAGAGACTTATCGAAATCGGAAGCTACCGCGGTTTGCGCCACAGAAAGGGTCTGCCGGTAAGAGGGCAGCGCTCAAAGACTAACGCGCGTACACGCAAGGGTCCGAAGAAGACCATAGCTAACAAGAAGAAATAAGTAGGAGGAAGATAATATGGCTACTGCAAAGGGCAAGACGACCGCTACACGCCGTCGCCGTGAGAAAAAGAATATCGAACGTGGCTCTGCTCATATCCAGTCTACCTTCAACAACACTATCGTTACCATCACCGATACGCAGGGCAACGCTCTTTCGTGGGCATCTGCCGGTGAGTTAGGTTTCAGAGGCTCAAGAAAGTCTACTCCTTTCGCGGCTCAGAGTGCGGCAGAAACTGCTGCCAAGGCTGCTATGGAGCACGGTCTTAAGACTGTTGAAGTGTACGTTAAGGGTCCGGGCGCAGGACGTGAAGCGGCTATCCGCGCACTGCAAACCGCAGGTCTTGAGGTAAGTATGATTAAAGACGTTACCCCGATTCCGCACAACGGCTGCCGTCCTCCCAAGAGAAGACGCGTATAATCGTTTAAAACTAATTTGCAATTTATTTTGCAGCTAAAATTTTGGAGGTGTAACAGATGGCAAGATATACCGGTGCAGTTTGCAGACTTTGCCGCCGCGAGGGTCAGAAATTGTTCCTTAAGGGCGAGCGCTGCTATTCCGAGAAATGCTCGGTAGGACTGAGAGGCTACGCTCCCGGTCAGCACGGACAGGGCAGAAAGAAATCGTCCGAATACGGTATGCAGCTTCGCGCTAAGCAGACCGCAAGACGTTTCTACGGCGTCCAGGAAAATCAGTTCCATCATTATTTTGAAATTGCTGAAAGAAAGCAGGGCATTACCGGCGATAACCTTTTAAGAACACTTGAAAGCCGCCTTGATAATGTTGTTTACAGAGTAGGCTTTGCGTCGTCAAGAGCAGAGGCGCGTCAGCTTGTAGGTCACGGTCATTACGAAGTGAACGGCAAGCGCGTTGACATTGCTTCCTATCTCTTAAAGGCGGGCGATGTGGTTTCTATCTGCGAGAAGAGCCGCGCAAGCGAGAAGATCAAAGCAGTTGTAGAGGCTAACAGCGCAAGACCCGTTCCGGAGTGGATTGACGTTGACCGCAACAACCTTTCGGCAAAGGTTATAGCTCTCCCGACAAGAGAACAGATTGAAGCTCCTGTTGACGAGCAGCTCATCGTCGAGTTCTATTCTAAGTAATAGACCCGAAATAACGCAGCGTTCACCGTGCCGGGCACTGCGGAACATAAAATTACGGTACGGAGAAACGGAGCTTTTAAATGATAGAAATTGAAAAGCCCAGAATAGATACCGCTGAATTGACAAGCGACGGCACTTACGGCAGGTTCGTTATGGAGCCGCTGGAGAGAGGCTACGCCACAACCCTCGGCAACAGCATGAGGCGCGTGCTGCTTTCAATCCTTCCTGGCGTTGCCGTTACATCGGTCAAGATCGACGGTGTTGTGCATGAGTTTTCCACCATTCCCGGTGTGAAAGAGGATGTTACCGAAATCATCCTCAACATAAAGGGACTGATTGCAAAGCTCCATGCCGATACGGCGAAGAAGATTTATATTGAGGCTGAGGGTCCCTGCGTGGTTACCGCCGCTTCGATAAAAGCCGATTCCGAGGTCGAGATTTTAAATCCCGATATGTATATAGCCACTCTTGACGCGGGAGCCAAGCTCAATATGGAGATGACTCTTGATAAGGGCAGAGGCTATGTTTCCGCCGAGCAAAACAGACCGGCGCAGAACGTTATCGGCGTTATTCCCGTTGACTCTATCTACACGCCCGTACTCAAGGCTAACTTTAAGGTTGATAATACCCGCGTGGGTAATGTTACCGATAAGGGCAAGCTTACAATGGAAATATGGACCGACGGCTCCATAAAAGCCAACGAGGCTATTTCTATGTCGGCGAAGGTGCTTATTGAGCACTTTGAGCTTTTCCTCGATTTAACCGAGGGCGTAAGCGAAACCGAGAGCATTATGGCGGAAAAGAACGACAACGAGAAGGAAAAGGTTCTCGATTTAACGATCGACGAGCTGGATTTATCTGTTCGCAGCTTCAACTGCCTGAAGCGCGCAGGTATAAATACGGTAGAGGATCTTATCAACAAGTCCGAAGAGGATATGATGAAGGTGAGAAACCTCGGCCGCAAGTCGCTTGAAGAGGTCATTGCAAAGCTGAATTCTTTCGGCTTCACCCTTAAAAACGACGACGAATAAAGCAAAACCGCAGCAGTTTTTGCTGCAATAAGGAGTGAATGGAAATGCCAGGTACCCGTAAACTCGGAAGAACCAGCGATCACAGAACTGCTATGCTCAGGGCAATGGTTACTTACCTGCTCGAAAACGGCAGAATTGAGACCACCGTTACCCGCGCTAAGGAAGTAAGAGCAATGGCAGAGAAGTATATTACACTCGCTAAGGATAATAACCTGAACAGCAAGCGTCAGGCATTGGCGTTTATTACTAAGGAGGACGTTGTTGCAAAGCTCTTCAACGAAATCGCTCCTAAGTATTCGGATGTTAACGGCGGCTACACCCGCATTGTTAAAACCGGACCGCGCCGCGGCGACGCTGCCGAAATGGCAATTATCGAGTTAATATGATTTTAAGGCTTTAAGCCTGAACTTTAGTACTCACATTTTTTACGCGCAGTTATATGCGCCGATGATGTGTGTGCTAAACCGAGGGGGAACGGGCGCGGCAAGCGCTCGTTCCTCCTCGCACTTAATAATTCGGAATTCGAAATGCGTAATTCGGAATTAAATAACGCGCAGCCCTGCGGTTATCAAAAAAGATAATTGCAGGGCTGTTTTTGCATTATAACGGCGGTATTGACATTTTGATTTTTTATGCTATAATATAAACAGAAAGGCAACCGATAGACGGTTAGCCCTCGTTAGCTTTAGAAATAAATCGTCAGCTTGGTTAGGGATGGCGGTTTATTTCTTTTTTATAGTTGCTATGTAACCTGTTGCAAATATCAAAATTAAAATGATAAATACATAATGCTCCATTGGCAACGCCCCCTCTTGAGGGCAAGACTTAACCGCCTACCGTTGTAGGTTGCCTTTAAGGGTGCTTTTAAGCACCGACAATATTTTACAATAAGTTAGATAATTTGTCAATAACTACCGTAACTGTTCATTGGGACTATCTTTTAGGAAATTTTAAATTTTCGGGTAAGCCGAGTATATAATCGGCGGAGACTTTATAAAAATTGCATAATGTGATTAAATGCTCAATCGGAAATGGTCTTGTTCCGCGCTCGTATTGACCGTAGTAGCTTCTTGTAGTATTTAAAATATCAGCAATTTGTTGTTGGGTAAGATCATTATCTTCGCGTAATTCCTTTAATAGTTCGTTATATTTTTTCATATTTTTCACACTCATTTTGTAAATATATACAATTATATCATGGTTCACAAATTGACCCTTGAAATGGTTCACATATGAACCTATAATAATTATGGAGATGATAAAAATGTTTGAAGAAAATTTTGACGAAATGCAATGGTCACTTGAAGAGCTTGGAAATCTTTATATGCTTTTAAAAGCTTACAGTGATAAAAAAACCGAATTTTCAAAAGAATTTAGTGCCGAAAATTTTAAATCCTGTGAAAAGTTGTTTAATGATATGGCGGAACAATATAGCAGGCAATATCTTGAAAACACACGTTTGATACTAAAAAGACTTGACTTTTTTAAATTTGAGTGATAAGATATAGACAATATAAATGCTATGATAAAGGAAAGTAGGAAGATTTCCGCCTTTAAGAGAGCCCTTGCCGCGGCTGTAAGCGGGGCAGGTATGAATTTTTTGAAGTTCCCTTTTGAGCAGCGCGGCTGAAAAGCGCAGTAGGCAGCGACGGATGAACACCGTTACAGGTTCTAAAGAGTGTTTGCTCTCGGAGCGAAAATTACGGGTGGTACCGCGGAGACTTTTTGTACTTCGTCCTGTTATTACAGGGCGGAGTTTATTTTTTTGTGTGGAGGAAAAGCAATGAAAGAGAAAATTGACGCCATAAGAGCGGCGGCAAAGGCTGCTATTGAAAAAACAGCAAGCGAAAATGAAATTGAAGAATTAAGGGTAAAATATTTAGGCAAAAAGGGCGAGCTTACGGCAATGCTTAAGCAAATGGGCTCGCTTTCTGCCGAAGAGCGCCCTGCTATGGGTCAGCTGGTAAACGAGGCAAAGCAAAGGCTTGAAACGCTTATAGCCGAGAAAAAGGCAGAAATGAAGCAAAAGGCCACCGAGGCAAAGCTTAAAGCCGAAACGATTGATATTACCATGCCCGCAAAAGAGGTTAAAACGGGCGGCATACACCCGCTTAATCACGTTGTAAACGATATGATAGATATTTTCCAGTCTATGGGTTTTGACGTGGTAGACGGCCCCGAGGTTGAAACCGACCACTATAATTTTGAGTGCCTGAACGTTCCGGCGGATCACCCCGCGCGCGATATGCAGGACACCTTCTATTTAGGCGAAAACCTGCTTTTGCGCACACAGACCTCCGCCGCGCAGATAAGAACAATGGAAACCCGCAAACCGCCTATACGCGTTATATGCCCCGGCAGAGTGTACCGCGCCGACGAGGTGGACGCGACCCATTCGCCCGTTTTCCACCAGCTTGAGGGTCTTGTGGTTGATAAGGGCATTACAATGTGCGACCTTAAGGGCGTGCTTGAGCAGTTTGCAAGGGAAATTTACGGCAAGGATACAAAGGTGCGTTTCCGCCCCTCGTTCTTCCCGTTTACAGAGCCGAGTGTTGAAGTGGACGTTTCGTGCGGCGAGTGCGGCGGAAAAGGTTGCCGCGTTTGCAAGGGTGCGGGCTGGATAGAAATTTTGGGCGCGGGTATGGTGCACCCGAATGTGCTGCGCTCCTGCGGAATTGACCCCGACGTTTACACCGGCTTTGCGTTCGGCATAGGTATTGACCGAATTACCACAACACGCTATAAAATAAGCGACATCCGCCTGCTTTTCGAGAACGACAAGCGTTTCTTAGAGCAGTTTTAAAGGGGGTAAAAACAAATGAAAATTTCACTTGAAGCTTTAAAAAGATATGTTGAAATAAACGTTCCCGTTGAGGAGCTTTGCGACCGTATGGTAATGGCGGGCTTTGAAATTGAGGAAATGGAAAAGCAGGGCGAAAACATTAAAAACGTTGTTGCCGCTAAAATTTTAAAAATAACTCCGCACGAAAACAGCGACCATTTACAGATATGCCAAATGGACGTGGGTAAGAATGAACCTGTTCAAATTGTTACGGGCGCACAGAATATACACGAGGGCGATTACGTTCCCGCAGCGCTTGACGACAGCTACCTGCCGAACGGCGCACATATTGTGGCGGGCAAGCTGCGCGGCACCGAGTCAAACGGTATGCTCTGCTCGGGCGGCGAATTGTGTCTTACCGAGGCGGATTACGAGGGCGCCGCGGTTAACGGCATACTTATTTTAAAGGGCGAGCCGAAGCCGGGCACCGACATGCGCGAGGTTTTGGGGCTTAACGATTATATAATAGACTTTAAAATTACCGCCAACCGCCCCGATTGCAACTGCTTTTTGGGCGTTGCAAAGGAAATTTCGGTAGTGCTGGGCACCGAATTTAAAGCGCCCAAGCCGGAATATAAAACGGTAGGACAGAATATATCTGATTATATAGACATCGAGGTGCGCAATTTTGATTTATGCCCCCGCTATATAGGCAGGGTGGTTAAAAACCTGCGCATAAAAGAGTCGCCCGAGTGGATGAAAAAAGCCATAACCGCCTCGGGTATGCGCCCCATAAACAATATTGTTGATATTACAAACTTTGTAATGCTTGAAACGGGTCAGCCCATGCACGCCTTTAACTACAACGATATAGGCGGGCACAAAATAATCGTTCGCAACGCCGAAGAAGGCGAGACCATAACCACGCTTGACGGCACCGACCACAATTTGACCCCCGATATGCTTGTTATTGCGGACGGCGAAAAGCCCTCATGCCTTGCGGGTATAATGGGCGGTAAGGAAAGCGAAATTGAAAGCGACACCACCGACCTGTTCTTAGAGTCGGCAAAGTTCCGCCGCGATAACATTCGCCACACGGGCAGAGCGCTCGGTATTCGCACCGAAGCCAGCGGCAGATACGAGCGCGGCGTTGATATTATGAATGTTTCCTACGCTATGGAGCGCGCCTTGCAGCTTATTTCAGAGCTTGACGCGGGCGATATTATTGACGGCGAGATAGACCTTAACAACGGTCTGCCCGAGGAAAGAATTATAAACGTTACAACCGATAAAATTATGGAGCTTATCGGCGTGGACG
Organism: uncultured Oscillospiraceae bacterium; assembly: GCA_900549755.1. Classification (GTDB taxonomy): domain Bacteria; phylum Bacillota; class Clostridia; order Oscillospirales; family Acutalibacteraceae; genus UBA737. The sequence goes on along the minus strand of URPQ01000029.1, from coordinate 5,902 downwards.
TGCCCGATGAAAAAATAGTTTCCATTTTAAACAGTCTGCATTTGCCCACCACCGCAAACGGCAAGGAGCTTACCGTGCGCGTGCCCTCTATACGCGATGACATTGAGGGCAGAGCCGATTTAGCCGAGGAGGTTATGCGAATTTACGGCTATGACCACATTATAGGCAAGCCGATGCGCGGCGACGTGGTGCGCGGCAAAAAGCTGCCCGAGCGTATAAAGTGCGATAAAATAAAGGACTTTATGACCGCCGCGGGCGCCCGTGAAATTGCAACCTATTCATTTATAAGCTCCGCCGCTATTGATACCCTGCTGTTGGACGAAAGCGACGAGCGCCGCCGACAAATTAAGATTATAAACCCGCTCGGCGACGAATATTCAACAATGCGCACCCAGCTTACAACAAGTATGCTGTCGGTTCTGGCAACCAACATCAACCGCAAGATAACAGACGGCAGATTTTACGAAATTTCAAAGCGTTTTATTGCAAAGCAGTTGCCCATAACCGAGCAGCCCGACGAGATACCCACAATGTCGGTGGGAATTTACGGCAAGGATGAGGATTTCTTCACCTTAAAGGGCATAATAGAGGGTGTAATGCGGCTTTGCGGCGCTCATACGCAGTATGAAGTGAGTGCAGAGCCTTATCTCCACCCGGGCAGACAGGCGCTTGTAAAGGCAAACAACACTGTTGCAGCCGTTTTCGGCGAGGTTCACCCGACAGTTGCCGCAGAATACGGTATTGACTGCCGCGTATACGTTGCGGAAATTAAGCTTGATGTATTGCTTAACATAAACAAGCGCAAAACCGTTTACAAGCCGCTGCCGAAATTCCCTGCGGTTGAGCGCGATTTTGCAATGCTCTGCGATAAGGACTTACCCGTAGGAGCGCTTGAAAGGGCTATAACCAAGGGCGCGGGCAGACTGCTTGAAAGGCTGGAGCTTTTCGACGTATACTCAGGCTCGCAAATACCCGAGGGCAAAAAGAGCGTGGCTTACAGCGTGTGGCTGAGGTCTGCCGACGCAACGCTTTCCGATAAAGAGATTGATACGGTAAACGCCGCAATAATTAAAAATCTTGAAAGCGCAGGCGCAGAGCTCAGAAAATAGTACTTGAACTTTTTTGAAAAAAGGTATAAAATAATTATAAACAGTTGTGAGAGGTGTAATTTATGAATGACAGAACAATGACCTTTTCAATAGGCGACCAAACAGAGCAGGAAATAAGGAATATTTTGACCCTGGTTTACGACGCGCTGAAGGAAAAGGGCTATAACCCGATAAATCAGATAGTCGGATATATTTTGTCCGAGGACCCCACTTATATTACAACCCACAACAATGCGCGCAATCTTATAAGAAAAATCGACCGCGATACGCTTTTGCAGTCGCTTGTAAAATATTATTTGAGCGCGTAGGGGGATATTTGTATGAAAAAGCTGCTTTACATTCTCCTTTTTCTGCAAATCATCAGCGGTGTATTCATCTTTTTTATGCTTATCGGCAGCGATGCCTTTACGGCTGTTCTTGCTGGGTTTATCTGTATTCTTCAAATAGCCCTTACCATTTCGGTAATACGCAATACCGAGGATATAGAGCAGTTAAACGAGGAAACCACTTGGCTCAGAACAAAGCTCAAAGGGCTTGAGAATATAGTAAATCCCTATAATTCGCCGGAGTCTGCCGTACCTGCGGCATACCATGGCGAAGCCGCCCGCGGCACTTGGGAATGTGTAAAATGCGGCACGGTAAACAAGGCGGGAACAGACGTCTGCCAAAGCTGCGGCGCCGCTTATTCGGCTGAAATCAACCCCACAAGCAACCCATTTGCCAAAAAGAAACCGCGCGTAAGCAGGTTTGTAAAATAGTTTTAAGCTAAAAAAAGGCTCCCCTCTTTCGGCTTTGCCGAAAAGAAGGGAGCCGCTACGCTTTTATTCAGGCAGAAATATAACGGTTGCTTGAATAGCCTATAACTCCGCTGTAGCCCACTAAGTCCCATTCGGGCAGGCGGTTGTAAATTACAATTTCCGAGCCGTTCGGTATTTTGCCGATTATCGGTGCGCTGATATCCGGGCGGGAGCGTATATTCAGATTAGACCCCTCGGTGGAAACATAGCCTACCTGTATGGGCTGCGGCATATTAAAGGGTATTCCGAAATATTCCGTAAGCGACAAAACAAGATTTTCAGCAATATTGTTTATATTGTTCCGTATCCAGTCGGCGTCAAGCGGGTTATCGTGGTAACCCAGCTCTATAAGCACGCCGGGCGCACGCACTCTCGCAACCTCACCGAGCCTTGTGGTGGGAACGGTTTTCACCATTCCCGGCAGCGGGTAGATAAGCTGTAAATTATTCGCTGCAATATCGGCAAAGCGCTTGCCGTTTACGCTGGTGGGGTAATAGTATACGTCTATTCCGCGCACAGTGGGCTGCTGGTTGCTGCCTACGGCGTTTGAATGTAGGGCTAAGTGTAAATCATAATTACCGGCGTTTGACGCGGCTATGGAGGAAGCAGCGGTCATATCCGGTGTGTTGCGTGTAAACTGTATTCCGCTTGCCGAAAGGTACGGCTCCATTGCGTCAGCTATAAGGTTCATATAGTATTCTTCGTTTCCTCCGCCGTAGTAGGGGTTAAATTCCTGCGTAGACGGGCTTAAATATATTATAGGCATATTTATCCTCCCCGAAAATAAAAAAATCCTTTCTCTCCACAGAATATGAAGAGAAAGGATTTTTTGTTAATTATTATTCTCAGTCAAGCCCGATATAAGGTGCGGGGTTTACGCGGGTATCGTTCACAAGCACCTCGTAGTGCAAATGGTTGCCGGTTGAATTGCCGGTATTGCCAACCAGCGCCAGCAGATCGCCCTGCTCAACCTTTGCGCCCTTTGCAACCTTTAACGCGCTTGCGTGCGCGTATCTTGTTTTAAGCCCGTTACCGTGATCTACAACCACGCTGTAGCCGTAGGCACCGTCAAACCCGGCGGAAACAACCGTTCCCGCGGCTGAGGCGTATATTCCCGTGCCGCGGTCTGCCGCAAGGTCCATTCCCTTATGACCTCTGCCGTCACCGTAATAAGAGGAAACAACAAACGAGCCTTTGCTTAGCGGGCAGATAAGCCCCTCGCTGCGGGCGGCAATGCGCTGCGCTGCTGTGGCGGTGCTTTTAGCCGTGCCCACAAGCGTTACCTGCTCTACCGGCTCCTTAACAACCTCGGTTTTAAGCTCCTCACGGGCTACTTCTTCACCGTTCAGCTTTTCAACATTTTCGGTTTTGCGGTTTATGCCGTTCTGACCGGCAGTTTTAACCGATGAATAGCCTATAAGCTCATTGCTTGTTTTAACCGTTTTGGTGGTAAAGGGTATTTCGGTATCGGTTGTAATTACCAATACGGTTTTAACGTTAAGCTTTTCAGCGGCGGCTGTAAGCTCGTCCGCAGACGCTATTTCGCTTTTAAGGTAATAGCCCTTTTCGGTTTTAACCTCGTCTGTAAATTCCGATGTGTTCTCAGCACCTTTTGTTTCAAAGCGGGTGCGGCTTTTTTCAAGGCACTCAGCCAATTCCTCGGTTTCGCCGCAAAGCAGGGTTTCGCCGTTTACCACAAGGGCGGAAGCCTCAACAATATCATTTGTGTTTTCAATAATAGCGTCGGCAAGCTTTAAAGCGCTGCAAAGCCTGTTTGAAACGGTGAGGGTCATTTTAAAATTGGGCTGCTTTATCGCCCCGGCGGCATTGCTGCTTTCAATGCTTTTAACAGCTATGCTTTTAGCGTCGTCAAAAACGGCTGCGTTTTTAATTGTGGCAATAATACTGCCCGCATAGTTTACCTTGAACCCGAGCGTTATACCGACAGATACTATACTTACGCCTACCGCCAGCATACCTATAATGCAAAGGGAGCATATGCGCATAAGCAGCTTTTTACCGCTTAAAACGGATATAGTTTTGCTTAAAAGCTTATTCTGTGATAATATTTCAAGTAAGGTTTCTTTATTAAGAATATCCTTAAAAATAACGGTCACTTCTTTCAAAAGTTACAATTTGTAATTTCTATAAACCCTATTATAACAAAAGGGTTACAAAATTGCAACCCTTTTTGTAATATTTTTTTATTTATTTTCAGATTCGCCGTCTGTTCCGTATATTTTTCGGTGAATACTCTGCATTTTCATATCAAGTCGGCTTATTTCTTCGGCACATTCGCGCAATTCCTCTGAAATCTGCTCAACATCGTGCTTTATATCCTTTTTATATTTAAGCTTGTGCTCAAGGCTTGCCCAAAAGTCCATTGCAATGGTTCTGAACTGCACCTCAACCCGCATAAATTTCTTTTCGGGCATAAGGAAAATCGGAATTTCCACTATAAGGTGCAGGCTGCGGTAGCCGTTCGGCTTGGGATTTTTTATGTAGTCCTTGCAGGCGATTAGGCGAATATCATCCTGTGTGCAAAGCTCCTTGGATAAAATATAAATATCCTCGGGGAAAGAGCATATAACGCGTATACCTGCAACGTCGTTAAGATTTTTTTCAATGCTTTCGGCTGAAAGCTCCAGCCCCTTGCGGTTCAGCTTTTCAATTATACTGGGTACGCTTTTAAGCCGACACGCTATTGATTCAAAGGGGTTGCGGTCATTTTCAAGGGAAAGCTGCGTGTTGAGCACGTCAAGCTTGGTTTTTACTTCAAGCATAGCGCATTTGTAGCGCATCATAAGCTCGGCAAAGGGTCTTGTCTGGTCGAAAATTTCGTTTGCCTGGCTTAAAAGCTCGCTTGTATTTGTGTTTTTAATATCAATCATTATTTTCCGTCCTGCCAAAGTCGCCGGCGCGCTTTTCTATTATAAAGCGCGGTCTTGCTTTTGTTTCAAGATATATTTTACCTATATATTCGCCTATTACGCCGAGGCTTAAAAGCTGTATTCCGCTGAAAAAGAAAATAATGGTTACAAGCGAAGCCCAACCCGCCACGGTTTTGCCGAGCGCAAAGGCTATTACCGACCATATTATGCCTATAAGACTTAAAATTGCAGTAACAAACCCGAAGGTGGTTATAATTCTTATAGGCTTGGTGGAAAGGCTGGTAATGCCGTCAATTGCAAGAGCAAGCATTTTTTTAAGCGGATAGTGGCTTTCTCCCGCTAAGCGCTCGTGGCGTTCGTAATAAACGCAGGTGCTTTTAAAGCCTACAAGCGGAATCATTCCGCGCAGGAAAATATTTACTTCCTTAAAATTAGCAAGCTCCTTTATAACCTTGGCGGATAAAAGCCTGTAATCGGCGTGATTGTAAACTACGTTTGCGCCCATACGGTTCATAAGCTTATAAAAGCCCTGCGCCGTTGTGCGTTTGAAAAATGTGTCGGTCTCGCGGCTTGAGCGCACACCGTACACTATTTCGGCACCGTCAAGATATTCGCGCACCATACTGTCCATAGCGTTTATATCGTCCTGCCCGTCGCAGTCAATACTTATAGTAATATCGCAAAGCTTGCCTGCCTCTGTAAGACCCGCAAGCAGTGCGTTCTGGTGCCCACGGTTGCGGCTTAATGACAGCCCGGTAAAGTATTTTTGCTCACCCGATAATTTCGTTATTATATCCCATGTGCTGTCGCGGCTGCCGTCGTTTACAAACATAATGCGGCTGTCGTCCGATATAATATCCGCCGAAATAAGGCTTTTAAGCTTTTCCAAAAACATTCCGCTTGTTATAGGCAGTACCTTTTCTTCATTATAGCAGGGAATTACAATATATAATACAGGCTTCATTTTTACTCTCCGTTTATTATTTTACAAGACCCGATGAGGTGTCCTTCTGAATAACGTCGTGCGCGCCGCCCTCAACAATGCTGGTAGCCGAAACAAGGGTGAGCTTTGCTTTCTTTTGCAGCTCTGGTATAGTAAGCGCGC
>URPQ01000028.1 GCA_900549755.1 uncultured Oscillospiraceae bacterium | reverse complement strand
TATCCTTTTGGATGCCCAAATGCAGTAATATCAAAATCATGCTGTACTAATTTATTAGCAATTACAATATCTCCTATATTTAGCTTTTCATTAGCAGCAGCTGCTGATCCTACGTTAATAATAGCATCAATTTCAAAATTATCTATAAGAATTTGTGTTGTTCTGGCAGCATTAACTTTTCCTACCCCTGCTTCTACTAGTACAACTTCGTAATTACCAATTTTGCCTTTTATAAAGTTTAAATCATATATTTTTGTTTTTTTAGCATCGTCCATAATTTTTTGAATTTCTTGCATTTTTCCTTATTTTTAACCTGAAAACAGTAACATTTTTTAATTTTCGCGATATACTGTTATTAAGAACCGAGAAAAACAAGTATATCGGGGGGATGCTGTATGCGCAGACGAAGAGGCTGTGGTTGTAATTGTAACAAGGGGCTTATAGGGCTTACATTCGCCTGCGGTTTACTTATAAGCTGCTTTTGCCCGCCGAAATTCCTTGTTGCGGTGCTCGCAATATGGGTTATTATACTCGGCTTTTCAAGCGGACGGTGCTGATAATATTTTCAGGGGGTCTTTTTGTGAAGGTAGTATTATTTAAAAGTCCTAAGCTTTTAAGCGGAATTTTAAGAATGATTTTCGGCATTAAAAAGCAGAGCGTTTGATTACATAGAAGTTTAAAATAACCGGGGTAAAACCCGGTATCAGTCTGTCGATAAACCTAAAATTTTATTTTTGCGGCGTTCACGCCGCATCTTTCGTTTTTCCGCTGACATGCGCGGCGGAAAAACACATTATAAGCGAAAAACCGCTGAATAAGCGGTTTTTCAAGGGAACTGGGGTGGTATTGGCGGGGATAGAGTGCAGTCCGAAAATCTTTGATTTTCGAGCGAGCGGTATTCCCGTCCAAGAGCGTGTCGACTTTTTCGACACGCTCAACCGGGGTAAAACCCGGTATTTTTTATTGCAAAACATTAAGACCGATGATATAATAATATAAGTAAAAACGCACTTTTATTTTGAAATCGGTCAGACAATACAATCAGGTTACAATGCTTCCCATAGCGGAAAATTTGTCCGTTTATGAAGAATACTGACGTATTGTGAGCGGAGGGCAACAATGCCGATAACAGCGTCGTTTCTTCAAAAAAGCATTGTACCCTGATTGTATTGTCTAAGGAGTTAAAAATGCTGCAAAAATTTGAATTTCATAAAACCGAGCGCAAAATTCTTGTTAAATCAATTATAACCGCGATTGACGCGGTACGCCCGCGGGATTTTTATTTTCCCGGAGAAATGCATAACTTTTGGGAGATAGTATGCGTTGCCGAGGGCGCGGCTATGGCTACCGCCGACGAACGGGTTTATAATCTAAAAAAGGGCGATTTGCTTTTTCACAAGCCCATGGAATTTCACAGAGTATGGTCGGCAGAGGGCACCGCGCCGCGGCTTTTTATAATATCCTTTGAAGCCGACAGCGACGGAACGGAATATTTTTGCGACAGGCTTTTTACGCTTAACGACCTTATGCTGGAGGAATTTGCGGAAATTAACGCCGCCTGCCGCAGGGCTATTGAGCTTTATGACAATAATAAAATGAAGGAATACGCTTGGCAAAGCAACTTAGCGGCGGTAATGCTTGAAGCTTTTTTGCTGAGACTCCGCGGTGAAAAGGAAACGGCATATTATGATGATTCTCGCTATGCCGCAATTTACAGGCAAATTGTAAATTATCTTGAAAACGCCTGCTGCCGCAGCATTACGGTTGAGGAAACGGCGCGCGCCTGTAATTTAAGCGTTAGCAGCCTTAAACGTATTTTTAAAATGTTTTGCGATAAAGGGGTAATAGAATACCACAATTCAATACGTATGCGTATGGCGGTAAAGCTGTTGGGCGACGGCAAAAGCATTGCAGAGGTAAGCGAAGACCTCGGCTTTTCAAGCACTTCATATTTTCACGTCGCCTTTAAGCGAGCTGCCGGGGTATCGCCGGGGAAGCTTTTTAAGTCTTAATATTGAAAAACGAACAAAAGTTTGGTATAATGTAGATACAGCGTTCAGGGGGTGGCGGAATGTCAAAGGCGGACGAGCTTATAAAGGCGGTGCTTGAAAGCAAAAAGCTATCGGGCGAAAAGGTTTACAGCGACCAGCCCCTTATATTCACAGCCGCGCAAATGAAAAGCTACACGCCGCCCGAATATATCGAAATGCGTAAAATCGCGCTGCAAAGAAATTCCATTTTCGCACCCGCGTCCGAAATATTTTATCGCCAGGCTAAGTTTATGGAAAAATTCACCGATGATTTTGAATATCACGGTCAGTTCCTGCGCTCGTTCCCGACCTACCGCGAAATGAGCAATTTGCAGCTGCGGGGCTACTTTTCGTGGCGTGCCGCCGTGCGAAAAGGCAAAATTGAAAAAACCTGCATTTCCTTTGTGTATGTGTATCTTTATGAGCTTTTAAACCTGATAGGCGCAGAAAGCCCCGAGGACGCGTTTTTAAGGCTTAAAAATTTCGCCGTTGCTTATTCGGAATACGATAAGCGGGTGCAAAGCACGGTTTCAATGTGGCTTTTTGTTTTTGCGCCTTATAAAACCCTTGCCCCGGGGATTTAAACGTATTCTTATTTTTAAAAAAATGCCGGCGCGCGGCGGCGCCTTATGTATTATCAAAAAACCACGCCCGCAGAAGCGCTTAGCGCCGTTGAGTGCTTTTCATCATATAAAATAAGCGGCGCGGCGTTTTATAAAAAGTTCCCCGAAAGAACGGCTGCGGCAGTTTACAATGTTTTCAAAATGTTGCTCGAATACTATAACACTTCTGAAAACGGCAATATTTACGAAAAGCTTTTCGGCAAAAGGCTTCACGAGCCGCACTTTATATTCGACCAGGCCGTTTTTTATGAAAAAGCGCCGCACCCCGATTGCGTTTACGAAATAAACGGAATTTACCGCTATATATGCCGTGATAATAAATGGAGCATTGAACGCTTTTACCCGCAAAAGGATAAAGCGGGTAAGGTCGGTTCGATTTTAAAGGGAATCGACAGCGCCCTGCGGCTGAAATTCGGGTTTAAGCCGCTGATAAAGTCCCCCGAGCTTTCACGCGATACAGAACGAATTATAAAAGAAACGGTAGATACGGTTTTCACCGAAGAACGCAAGGCGGCTGCGCCGAAAATTGAAATTGATGTTTCAAAGCTGCAAAGCATACGCGATACCGCCGATATTACCCGCGTTAAGCTGATTGTGGACGAAGAAGAACCGACAGAGCAAATTATACCCGAAGCAGAGCCGCCGTTAGTGGAAAAAACCGCAGACGAACCGTATTTAAAGGTTTTAAAGGCATTGCTTAATGGTGCAGACCCCGAAAAGGCGGCGCGCGGCAGCGGAATAATGCTGACGGTGGCAATAGACGAAATAAACGAGCGGCTGTTTGACGATTTCGGCGATACGGTTATAATTTTTGACGGCGATACCCCCGAAATAATTGAGGATTACAAGGAAGAGTTGAAAGGAATGTTCAATATATGAAAATACCCAAGCGCATAGCCTCGGTAATAATAAATTCGCTTAAAGGCGGCGTTGTGCCGAGAATAGGGCTGCCATACATTACCGTGGGCAGAGAAAGCGAGATTGACGCCTTTTTAAACGATATTGAAATTATAGGCGAGGGCGGCGCCGCTTTTCGCTTTATTGTGGGAAAATACGGCAGCGGCAAGAGCTTTCTTTTGCAGACCGTGCGCAACTATGCTATGGATAAAAATATGGTGGTGGCTGACGCCGATCTATCCCCCGAGCGGAGACTGCAGGGAACGCGCGGTCAGGGGCTTGCGACCTATAAGGAACTTATACGCAATATGTCCACCAAGACCCGTCCCGAGGGCGGCGCACTCACCCTTATTTTAGACCGCTGGATAAGCGGGCTGCAAACTGAGGTTATGCGGGAAAACTCTTTCACGATTGAGGACAGCCGAATACCCGCGCTTACCGAAAGGAAGATAAGCGAAGTAATATCTTCCCTAAGTGAGATGGTGCACGGCTTTGATTTTGCGCGGCTTTTAACGGTTTATTACAAGGCGTATTTAAACGGCGACGACGAAAGCAAGGCGCGCGTCGTAAAATGGTTCAGGGGCGAGTACACCACTAAAACCGAGGCTAAAGCGGAGCTTGGCGTGAACATTATTATAACCGACGACGACTGGTACGAGTACATAAAGCTTTTTGCGCTTTTCCTTAAAAAGGCGGGCTATTCTGGGCTTTTAATACTTATAGACGAGCTTGTTAATATTTACAAGATACCCAACAGCATAACGCGGCAGTACAACTACGAAAAAATACTTACAATGTATAACGACACAATGCAGGGCAAGGCGCAGTATATGGGCATTATAATGAGCGGCACGCCGCAGTGCATTGAAGATACGCGGCGCGGTGTCTACAGCTACGAGGCGCTGAAATCCCGCCTTACAGAGGGGCGTTTCGGTAAAGGGGAGCTTAAAGATATGTCCGCCCCCGTTATAAAGCTGGCACCGCTTACATATGAAGAGCTGCTTGTGCTTATAGAAAAGCTGACCGAAATACACGCTGTGCTTTATGAATACGCGCCTAACGTTACCGAAAACGATATGATAGAGTTTATAAAGCTGGAATTTTCCCGCATCGGGGCGGACAGCGCCATAACCCCGCGCGAGGTAATACGCGATTATATTGAGCTTTTAAATATTATCCACCAAAACCCGGGAACGGATATAAAAACGCTTTTGTCTTCAGACGGGTTCAGCTTTGCAAAGCCCGAGCCGCAGGGAGAGGTAGCCGCCGAATTTGCCGAATTTGAGCTTTGAGGGATAACGCAATGAACGTTTTTGAAAGATACGCGCCCTTTATTCAGGACTTTATTTACCGCAACGGCTGGGAAACGCTGCGCGGCGTGCAGGTGGCGGCGGGCGAGGCAATTTTCGGAACGGACTGCAACGTTCTGCTTTCCGCCTCAACCGCGTCGGGCAAAACAGAGGCGGCATTTTTCCCCATACTCACCCTGTTTTCCGAAGACCCGCCGACCTCTGTGGGTGCTATATACATAGGACCATTAAAGGCGCTTATAAACGACCAGTTTTCGCGCCTTAACGAGCTTTGCGCCGACGCGGAAATACCCGTCTGGCACTGGCACGGCGACGTTGCGCAATCGCACAAGGAAAAGCTTTTAAAGCACCCCTCGGGAATTTTGCAGATAACCCCTGAATCGCTTGAGGCGCTGCTTTTGCACAAGCACGCCTATATTCCGAAATTATTCGGCGATTTGCGGTTTATTGTAATTGACGAGGTACATTCGCTTTTGCGGGGCGACCGCGGCGGGCAGACACTGTGCCTTATTGAGCGGCTTTCGCGTATGGCGGGGGTAAACCCGCGCAGAATAGGGCTTTCAGCCACAATAGGCGACCCCGAGGGCACAGGCAAATATTTAGCGGCAGGCACGGGCAGAGAAACGGTCATACCGAAGGTAGAGCAAGGCAAGGTAAAGTGGCGGTTATCGGTTGAGCATTTTTTCACAACGCCGGGTGTAGAAGAAGCCCCCGCAGATGAAAAAGCGGCATTGCCCGCCCTTGATATGAAGACCGACACTGCCCCCGAAAACTCAGACCCCGGCTTTGCCTATGTTTTTGAGCACACAAGAGGCAAAAAGTGCCTTATTTTCGTTAATTCCCGCGAGGAATGTGAGGCGGTAACCACCACGCTGCGCGGCTATTGCGAGGCAAGGGGCGAGCCTGACAGATTTTTAATTCACCACGGCAACCTTTCGGCATCCTTTCGCGAAACCGCAGAATCGGTAATGAAAGACGACGAGCAATGTATGACCACCGTAACCACGGCTACGCTGGAGCTGGGCATTGATATAGGCAGGCTGGAGCGCGCCTTTCAGATAGACGCACCATTTACCGTATCGTCATTTTTGCAGCGAATGGGGCGCACGGGCAGGCGGGGGCTGCCGCCCGAAATGTGGTTTGTAATGCGTGAGGAGCAGCCCGAGGCGCGGGCAATGCTGCCCGAAACCGTGCCGTGGTCACTGCTTCAAGGCATAGCGCTTATTCAGCTTTACACAGAGGAACGGTGGGTAGAGCCGCCAAAAACCGACAGGCTGCCTTTTAGCCTTTTGTACCACCAAACTATGAGCACGTTAGCATCGTCAGGCGAGTTATCTCCTGCGGCGTTAGCATCTCGCGTGCTTACCCTTAAAAGCTTTGAAAGAATAGACAAGGAAGACTACAAAACACTTTTGCGTCATTTAATTGAGACAGACCACATTGAGCGCACCGAAACGGGCGGGCTTATAGTGGGGCTTGCAGGCGAGCGGCAGGTGAATTCCTTTAAATTTTACGCGGTGTTTAAAGAGAACGAGGAATACACCGTGCGCAGCAATTCAGAAGAACTCGGCACCATAGTAATGCCGCCGCCCGTGGGCGAGAAAATAGCCATTGCGGGGCACGTTTGGATAGTGGAAGAGGTAGACCACAAGCGGCACTTGGTATATTGCGAGCAGGTGCGGGGCAAGGTGCCCGCCTATTTCGGGCAGTGCCCGGGGGATATTAACACGCGCGTGCTTGAACGTATGCGAAAAGTGCTGGCGGAGGATAAAATCTACCCCTACCTTATGAAAAACGCGCTTGGCAGGCTTTACGAGGCGCGCAGCATTGCCAGACTCGGCGGAGTAACAACCGAGCCGCTTATTAACCTTGGCGGGGATATGTGGTGCCTGTTTCCTTGGCTCGGCACTTATGCCTTTCTTGCCATGGAGCGATTTTTAAAGCTTAAATGCGCAAAGGATTTAGGGCTTACAGCCCTTGACCCCGCAAGACCGTATTTTATTCAGTTTAAAATGAAAGCCACGCGCGAGCAGTTTTTCAAGGTTTTAAAGGAAAAAGAAAAGCAGCCGCTTGACCCTATGGAGCTTGTATACCCCGGTGAAGTGCCGATTTTTGAAAAGTATGATGAATTTGTGCCGCCCGAGCTTGTGCGCAAGGGCTTTGCCTACGGTATACTTGCGACCGACGAAATGAAAGCGCGAATACGCGGCTGGGAGCTTTAATTGAATAGCTTTAAGCCAAACCGGACAGCCGCTGACTGCGGCTGTTTTTTTATTTTATCTGCCAAAAGCACATATTTTTTGACCGCCGATTTTTGAGTTAAAAAAGTATAAGCAAATTCAAGGTGGATAATAATTCCAAAATATGCTAAAATATTTCCATAATGAAGAGGAGGGCGCATATGTTTGAAATTGAAAAAGATAATGCTAAAATCGGCAAACACCTTAAAAAGCTGATTTTATCAAAACACAAGAGTATTCGGCAGTTTTGCGAAAAATACCTCAAATGTGTAAATGAGAATGATAATTATCAAGTTGAAGTAAAAGAATTGGATAATATGGCAACCAGAATGTCGGCGATTATAAAGGGTAAAAAATCAATCCAATTTTACGATCTGCCTATATTCTGCAAGCTTTTGGAGGTCTCCTGCGAAGAAATAATAACCGCAGGTCAGCACTATGAGCCTATAAGCGGCCATGTCACCAATTATGAAATTGCCTTTTCAAAGGACAGGGACAAGTGGGAAAAATACATAAACCGCCCCGATAAGCTGATACTGAACTCCGATGAATACTGTAAAACAGTTATAGATTACGCGCTTGAATTTAAAAATTACGATTTTTTAAAGTATCTTATGGATAAGAATTACATATGGTTTGTTGATAACAGTGAGCGAGATTGTACCCAGCAAGCAAATGGATTTGGTGCCGGAACAAGCATTAAAAAACGTAAAATCTACGAGGTGGACTCTCTTGATGCCGAGCTGATGGATCATATCAAAGAAAACAGACTGAGGCAAAAGCTGATAGCGCTTGCAATAGAAAAAGAAGAATTTCATATGCTGGATACACTCAGAGCGCGTGAAATCCCAACATTATATCAAGCTTGTATTTATATGCATCCGCCAACCACGAGTAAAGATTATTACGATGATACGGTAATTGAAGAAATAGTAACGCACAACGAGGTTTTGGATTACTTTACCGACGATATTAAAATTAAGAATCAATTTAATAATCCGCAAATGTTTATTTATCCGTATATCGGCAAGGTGCTTGAGCGTTTAATAGAAATTAAAAGCAAAAATGCGGAATATGTTATCCGCCGAATTACAGAGCATAATCAAGCGGTTTACGAAAAATTGCAATCATTGATAAATATTGCCGTTGAAATATCAAATTTAGAGCCAATGTTTTATTATGATTTTAACGATAATGAAGGTTTTCTATCATATATGATTCCCGGTTCAAAGGAGCATGCAGAGTTTTGCGCAAATGTGATCCGCACGGATGTAAAATCCAACGATTCGACAATTGAAATCCTGTTAAATAAATTAAACGAAAGCTATGATTCGGTAAGAGATATCAAACCGAATTTATAAAATCATTGAAAGGACGGAAAAGAATGAAAAAGGTATCGTCTTATACACACAGTAAAAAGCAGCTTGATGATTACTCAAATCAACATAATCCGAATAATAAAGCATACCGTGCCAATCAGTCTAATAATGACCGTCAAACCAAATCAAAACAAATAATTAACAAAAAAGCCTTGATGAAAATGTTAAACGAGTTGATGTGCGGCGATAGCTTTTACATATCAAAATCAGAGGAGGAAAATGTATGTATTGTCAAAACTGCGGGAAAATGCAAGAGAACGGTTCTGCTGTCTGCGCTGATTGCGGAGCGGAGCTGATTGGGAAAAATGATTACGGGCGCAATAACAAAAAAAGCTTTTGGTTTGCTTTATTAAGCTTTGTATTTCCTATTGCGGGGTTTATACTCTATCTTATATATGAGGACAGAAAGCCTGCACGCGCCCATTCGCTTATAGTCGGATTTGTTACGGGCATTATAATAAAACTGCTATTGATTGTTATTCTGTCGGTTTTTGCGGGAGTTGCCATAAATCAGACGCTTAGCAGTAGCGACCTTTTGTTTGACAGCCTTTTGTAAAAATGTCATTTTAATAAACAGAGAATATTTAATTCTTGTAAATCAGCCGGCGGTATTGTATAATATTCTACGGTGATTATAATGACATTGCAACAGCTTCATTATGTAATAGTAATAGCGGAAACCGGCTCAATGAATAAGGCGGCGGAAAAGCTTTATATTACCCAGCCGTCGCTTACGGCTATGGTGAAAGAGCTTGAAAGCGAGCTTGGAATAATTATTTTTCACCGCAGCGGCAGGGGAGTATCGCTCACAGGCGACGGGCAGGAATTTATAACCTATGCGCGGCAGCTTTACCACCAGTATGAGGAGCTGGCTGAAAAATACGGTCCTGCCGGCACGCTTAAAAAGAAGTTCGGCGTATCAACCCAGCATTATTCCTTTGCGGTAAAGGCTTTTGTTGAAACGGTGAAAAATTTTGATACGGCAAAATATGAGTTTGCAATCCGTGAAACAAAAACCAAAGAGGTAATTGAAGATGTGCGGTCGCTGCGAAGTGAAATAGGCATAATTTATTTAAGCGATTTTAACCGAAACTTCATTAACAAAATACTCAAAGCCGGTGAATTGGAATTTCACCGCCTTATAGACTGCCGGGTTTTTGTGTACCTTTGGAAAAATCACCCGCTGGCAAATAAAACCGGCATAACCGCGGCGGAGCTTAACGATTACCCCTGCCTTTCGTTTGAACAGGGGGCGGACAGCTCGCTGTATCTCGCAGAGGAAATTTTTGTGGGAAATGAATTTCCGCAGACGATAAAGGCTAATGACCGTGCCACAATGCTTAACCTTATGGTGGGGCTTAACGGCTTTACGCTTTGCTCGGGAATAATTTGCGAGGAGCTAAACGGCGATGAATACCGCGCCGTGCCGTTTTTAAACACAGAGGAAAACAATCAATCAATGGAGATAGGGTACATTACAAGAAAAAATCAGCTTATCAGTAAAATCGGCAATATGTATATTGATAATATAAAGCGGTACCTTACGGTGAGCTATAAAGATTAAGCGCGTCGAATTTCTTCGACGCGCTTAATCTTTATAGTACTTATTTTATCTCATAACCGCCTACCGGACGGATATTGAGAACACAGCAGCTGCCGCAGCCGAAAACCGACTCTATCATTTCTTTATAGTCGGCTAAAATTTCGGTAGGAATATAGCACTGTATTGTTCCCGCAAAGCCGCCGCCGTGAACGCGGCAGGCGCCCCTGCCGTTTAAAAATCTTTTGGTAAACGCAATAGCAAGCGGCAAGCCCTGCTCGGCAACATCCGAATTGGAGTACAGATTTTGCAGATAATCGTAGGAGGAATTGCCCGATTCGTTTACAAGCCTTAAAAAGCTTTCAAAATCGCCGGCTTTCAGCGCGGCTTTTTGCTCTTCTACGCGGTTTTGCTCGTTAAAGAAATGGAAAGCGCGCAGCACGGCACGGTCGCCGCAGGAGCGCCGCAGCTCGGGAATACTCTTATAAAAACGGTCGGAATCGGCGTCGCGCAGGAAATCAACCCCCAGCGCGTTGCTGATTTTTTTACATTCTATTGTTATATCGGCGTAATCCTGAGTTAAATTTGCGTGGTTGCCGCCGGTATCCACAACGCAAAGGGTATAGCCGAAGGAGTGAATATCAAGGTTTATCTTTTCGGTTATCGGCTCTGAGGGGTCGAAGAAATCGGCATAGGTAAAGCCGCCCAGCGAGCTTGCCATTTGGTCAAGCAGACCGCAGGGCTTGCCGAAATATTCGCGCTCGGCATACTGCCCGATTTTTGCAATGGTTATTTCATCAGCCTTGTTTTCAAAAAACATACCGTTTACAATATTGCCCACCAAAACCTCAAACGCGGCGGAAGAGGAAAGCCCCGAGCCTTTTAAAACATTTGAAGTGGTGTATGCGTTAAAGCCCGAAAGCGTGCAGCCGAGTTCCTTAAAGCGGGAAAGCACGCCGCGTATAAGCGCAGACGCGCGGCCGTGCTCGGCTTCGTTCTTTTCAAGCTCCGCAATATCTATAACGTCCATATCGTAGCCCTCGGATTTAATGCGGACCTTGCCGTCGTTGTTCGGGGCGACTACGGCTATAACGTCAAGATTCACACCGCCCGCAAGCACGCAGCCGTGCTGGTGGTCGGTGTGGTTTCCACCTACCTCAGTTCTGCCGGGGGCAGAGAAAAGGCGTATGCCGTCTCTTTCGGGGAAAATACCGCAAAAGCTGTCGCACGCGGCGCTGTAACGCGCGCGGGCGGCGCTTACATCGCCGTAAAGCATTGTAAAATCTTTATCAAAAGCGCCGTTTTCTATTTTCTGTTTAATTTCGGTGATATTCATAAAGCCCTCCGATTATGATTATTTTGAAATTATGGCAAGAGTGTCTCTTGCAATGGCAAGCTCCTCGTTCGTCGGAATAACGTAAACGTTTACGCGGCTGTTATCGGTGGAAATTTTAACTTCCTTACCGCGGAGCTTATTTTGCGCGTCGTCAATTTCAACGCCTACAAAGCTTAAATTATCGCAAACCGATTTGCGCAGCTCGGGGTCGTTCTCGCCTATGCCGCCTGTGAAGGCTATGGCGTCAACGCCGTTCATAGCGGCAATGTAAGAGCCTACGAATTTGAGAATTTCATATCTCTGCATTTCTATTGCAAGCTGCGCGCGTTTGTTGCCCGCCTCTGCCGCGGCGCAAATATCGCGGTTATCGTTTGAAATACCCGAAATTCCGAGCATACCCGATTTTTTATTGCAGATGGTATTTACATCCTCGGGGGATAAATGCTCTTTCTCGGCTATGTAGGTCAGCGCAGAGGGGTCGATGGTTCCCGAGCGGGTGCCCATCATAAAGCCGTCAAGCGGGGTAAAGCCCATTGAGGTATCTACGCACACGCCGTCCTTAATAGCGGTAATAGAGCAGCCGTTGCCGAGGTGGCAGGTTATTATTTTAAGGTCTTTTTTCGGCTTGCCCTCAATTGCGGCTACTCTGTCGCTTACAAAGCGGTGAGATGTGCCGTGCGCGCCGTATTTGCGAACGCCGTATTTTTCATAATACTCATAGGGCAGGGGGTACATATAGGCTTTGGGCGGCATTGTCTGGTGGAATGAGGTATCAAACACAACCACCTGCGGAATTTTATCACCGAAGGTCTTTATGCAGGCGCGGATTGCCAGCACATGCGCGGGATTGTGCAGCGGAGCTAAAGCGCCCAGCTCCTCTATTTTATCAATAACATCGGGCGTTACAAGGCAGCTGTTCGGGAAAATGCTGCCGCCCTGCACTATGCGGTGACCGATAGCCGAAATTTCATCAAACGAATCAATAACCTTTGCGTCGCTCTTTGTAAGGGCGTAAACCACCGCCTCAAAAGCCTCGCTGTGGGTGGGCATGGGGGTCTCGGCAGAGTATTCTCTGCCGTCGGCGGTTTTATGGGAAATAGCGCCCGTAACGCCTATTCTTTCGCAAAGACCCTTTGCGAGTACCTGCTCATTATCCATATCAATAAGCTGATATTTCAAAGAGGAGCTACCCGCGTTTACAACAAAAATTTTCATACTTAAAACTTCCTTTGGTAAAAAAATTTAATTTATTCTTGAAAAGTATTACCTAACTAATATATAATACTGTATATAGGGCATTTTTTCAAGTTTTTTTTGCAAAGAAGTGATATTTTGTCGGCAATCGGCGTTATAGCGGAGTTCAACCCCCTGCACACGGGGCATAAATATCTTTTAACCGAGGCGCGCCGCCACGGCACGGTTATTGCCGCTATAAGCGGGAATTTTGTGCAGCGCGGCGATATTGCGATTTTTGATAAAAGAAAGCGAGCCGCCGCCGCGCTTGCCTGCGGTGCGGATATTGTGCTTGAAATTCCCGTAAGCTACGCTATGTCAACCGCGCAGAACTTTGCGCTTGGCGGGGTTTCGGTATTATCGGCTTTCGGGTGCGAAAGCCTTATCTTCGGCAGCGAGTGCGGAGACACGGCAAAGCTTGAAAACGCGGCAGACGTACTTTCGGCGGTCGAATATAAAGAACGGCTTAAAAAATACCTCGATTCGGGGCTTACCTTTGCGGCGTCGCGTGAAAAGGCGGCGGGGCTTGGCGAAAACCTGCTTGCCGGCGCTAACAATAACCTTGCAATAGAATATATTGCGGCGGCAAGGGCGATAAACGCCGATATGAAATTTTTAACCGTTCCGCGGCTGGGCGCGGCGCACGATTCCGGAACAGCAGAAAACGGCTATGCCGCGGCTTCGCTTCTGCGCGAAAAAATGCGGGCGGGGGATTTGGATTTTTGCAAAAAATATATACCGCCCGAGGCTTATAAGTTTTTCACGCCCGAAGATGCGGCGGATATTAAAAAGCTCGACCGCGCAATACTTGCGGTTTTAAGGCAAAAAACGCCCGAGGACCTTAAAAAACTGCCCGATATAAGCGAGGGAATAGAAAATAAGCTTTTTTCCGCAATAAGGCTTGCAAACAGCACGGAAGAACTGTATAATACAGTTAAGGTCAAGCGGTATACACACGCGAGAATAAGGCGGCTTGCGCTGTCGGCTTTTTTAGGGCTTGATAACGAGTTCTTTATGAAATCGCCGCCGTATGTAAGGGTGCTCGGATTTAACAAAAGAGGAGAAGAGCACTTAAAACAGGCGGCAGAAAGGTCTCCCATACCGGTTATAACCCGCGTATCGGATATTGAAAGGCTGTCCTGCGGCGCAAAACGGCTTTTTGCCGCGGAGTGCCGCGCAACGGATATGTTCTCACTTGCCTTACCCGTGCCGCAGTCTTGCGGGGCGGAGTATACCGCAAAAATTATAAAAACGGAGTGAATTTTTATGGTAAGCATAAAGGAAATTGAAAGCTTTAAGGATTACGGGCGCTGTATCTGCGTTACAAACGGCGTAATTGAGGCGTATGTAACGGTGGATATAGGACCGAGAATAATACGTTTCGGCTATGTTGGCGGGCAGAACATAATGTGCTCAAACCGCAAGGCGTTCGGACCGAAGGACGATAAGGAATTTACCGATTATTTCGGTGAGGGCAAGCGCTGGGAAAACCTCGGCGGGCACAGAATTTGGCTGTCACCCGAAAGCTACCCCGAAACATATTACCCCGATCTAGAGCCTGTAAGCTACGAAATTACCGAAAACGGCGCGGTATTTACACCGAATCCCGAGGTTGAAAACGGCGCGGCTAAAAACCTTGAAATTAAAATGGACACAGACGACGCGAATATGCAGGTTATAATGCGCGTTAAGAACATTTCGGAAAAGGATAAGAGTTTTGCCGTTTGGGGGCTTTCGGTCTCCGAAAAGGGCGGAACGCTTATTATTCCTATGAACACTAACGATACAGGTCTGCTTTCAAACAGAATTGTTTCGGTTTGGCCCTATACCGATATGAGCAACGACCGCATTTACTGGGGCAACAAGTATGTAACCCTAAGGCAGGATTCAAAATACGATAAGCCCATAAAGCTTGGCTTTGACCTTAACTGCGGCACGGTTTATTACTGCCTTAACGATGATATTTTCTGCAAGAGCTATGATACAAACCACCCGAACGGAAATTACCCCGACGGCGGCTGCTCATTTGAAACATACACAAACGACAGTATGATTGAAGTGGAGTCACTCAGCGAGCTTAAAACCGTAAAGCCGGGCGAGACCGTTACCCACACCGAAAGCTGGGCGCTCTGCAAAAAGCCGTGCGATATTGATTTTAAGAACGATAAATCAATTGAAAATATGCTTGAAAAGCTTTAAAAACCGTAATTTTTGATTTAAACCGTAAGTGAGGTGGAGCTATGGGTGGATTATGCGTGCTATTGCTTTCGGCAGTAGTAGCGGCGATTTATTATTTTTTCATCGCAGTTTTGGCGGCAATTATTTTTTATACGCTGGTAAGTTATGTCCTTGAAAGCTTCGCGGCAATGCGTATGGGTGAAAATTTGAATTATAAAGTAAAATTCGCAGCCTGGATTCCGGTTTATAATAAATACATACTTGGCAGAATTGCAGAAAATAAAGCGTTGGGCGGCATTTCCGGTGTATTAACGCTCGCAGAGGTTTGCCTGTGCATATATTTTTATTTCAATCGGGAAATAAATACGGCGTTGTTTATTTTACTGATTGTATGCGTTATTATCACTTTCATTATTGATACGGTAATTTCGCATAAATTGTTTTCGCAGCGCATAAATAAAAACGCCGATATATTAACTGCTGTAAATGTTATAACCTTAGGTATTTTGCGACCTGTATTTTTGTTTGCGCTACGAAACAGATTAGATAAAGCTCAAACAACTCCTGCAAGCGAATAAGCGCTTGCAGGAGTTGTTGCTATAAAAGCATTTTTAGTTTTTCTATATCCGACGATGCGGTTTCGGGCGTTTCTTTAAGGGGAAAGTCAAGCCCCAGCTTTTCATACTTTGAAACGCAGAGCTTTCTGAACGGCAAAAGCTCTATTTCTTTGACACATTTATACGGCGACATCATGACTTTAAGCTTTTTTACGCTTTCGGGGGTATCGTTTAAGCCTTTTATTATAACCTGCCTTATTCTTGTGGGAATATTGCGGTCATTAAGCTGTTTTAAAAAATATGTTGGTTGTGCAAGGCTGCAGCCGACATATTTTTTATATTGCTCATCGGTCGTGTATTTTATATCGAGCAGGCAGTAATCGGTATAATCCAAAACAAAATCGGCTAAGGGTTCACACCCGCTTGTGTCAAGGCAGGTGTTTATTCCGTTTTCGCGGCAAAGCTTAAATATTTCAGCCGTAAATTCAGGCTGCAAAAGAGGCTCGCCACCTGATATTGTTATACCGCCGGTTTCGCCGAAATACTCCTTATATTTCAGCGCGCGGTTTACGACCTCATCCGCCGTATATACCGTGCCGCCGTTTACACTCCATGTTTCGGGGTTGTGACAGCAGGCACACCTGAGCGGACACCCCTGCGTAAACGCTACAAAGCGAACGCCGGGGCCGTCAAGCGTGCCCATACTTTGAAAGGAGCTTATATTTCCCTTGATTTCAGCCATTTATTACATAGCCTCGTGGAAGGTGCGGCTTATAACCTCGCGCTGCTGCTCGCGGGAGAGCTTGTGGAAGTTCACCGCATAGCCCGAAACGCGTATTGTAAGGTTGGGGTAGGCTGTGGGGTCGTTATACGCCTCAATAAGGGTCTGCCTGTTTAAAACGTTTACGTTTATATGGTGCGCCTTTTTGGCGAAGTAGCCGTCCAGTACCGAAACAAGGTTTTTAACGCGCTCGTCACCCGTTCTGCCTAAGGTATCGGGGGTTATTGAAAATGTGTTTGAAATGCCGTCGCGGCAATCGTCATACGAAAGTTTGGCAACCGAGTTAAGCGAGGCTAAAGCGCCATTTTCTTCGCGGTTGTGCATGGGGTTAGCGCCCGGGGCGAACGGTGCGCCCGCTTTTCTGCCGTCGGGCGTGGCGCCCGTGTGCTTGCCGTACATAACGTTTGAGGTAATGGTAAGCACCGAGAGGGTATGCTCTGCGTTGCGGTAGGTGGGGGTTTTGCGCAGCTCGGTTATAACAAGGTGGGTAAGGTCCTTTGCTATCATATCCACACGGTCGTCGTCATTGCCGAATTTCGGGAAATCGCCCTCGGTTTTAAAGTCGGTTATATAGCCGTTTTCATCCCTTACGGGCGTTACACGGGCGTATTTTATTGCCGAAAGGGAGTCGGTTATAACCGAAAGCCCCGCAATGCCGAACGCCATAAAACGGTGCACGTCGGTATCGTGCAAAGCCATTTGCGCCTTTTCATAGGCGTATTTATCGTGCATATAGTGAATAACGTTCATTGTGTTAACATACAGCCTTAAAAGCCACGCCGCGTATTCGGTGAAACGCTCGTAAACCTTATCGTAGGAGAGCACGTCGTCTTCAAACGGCTTCATTTGCGGACCTGCGTTTATACCGCTTGAGGTATCGTAACCGCCGTTGAGCGATAAAAGCAGCAGCTTTGCAAGGTTGCAGCGCGCGCCGAAAAACTGCATTTGCTTACCTATTTTCATAGCCGAAACGCAGCAGGCTATGGCGTAGTCGTCGCCGTATATCGGGCGCATTACGTCGTCGTTTTCGTACTGTATAGAATCGGTATCGCACGAAACTTTAGCGCAAAAGCGCTTAAAGCTTTCGGGCAGCTTATTTGACCAAAGCACGGTGAGGTTCGGCTCGGGGGAGGAGCCGAGAGTATACAGTGTGTTTAGCATGCGGTAGCTGTTTTTGGTGACGAGCGTTCTGCCGTCCTCGCCCATGCCGCCTACGCTTTCGGTTATCCACATAGGGTCGCCGCCGAAAAGCTCATTATACTCGGGCGTGCGCAAATGGCGTGCAATGCGCAGCTTCATTACAAAATCATCCATAAGCTCCTGTGCCTGGCGCTCGGTAAGCGCCCCATTTTCAAGGTCGCGTTCAATATAAACATCAAGGAACGTGCTTACTCTGCCCAGCGACATTGCCGCGCCGTTTTGCTCTTTAATTGCGGCAAGGTAGGCAAAATAAGTCCACTGCACCGCCTCGCGCGCGTTGGCAGCGGGCGCGCTTATATCGTAGCCGTAAGATTCCGCCATTTTCTTAATATCGGTAAGCGCGGCTATCTGGTTTGAAAGCTCCTCTGATAAACGGATATGCTCCTCATCAAAATTAACGCCCGAAAGAGCCGCTTTGTCCTTTTTCTTTTCTTCTATCAGCCTGTCAATTCCGTAAAGCGCCGCGCGGCGGTAATCGCCTATAATTCTGCCCCTGCCGTAAGCGTCGGGCAAGCCTGTTATAAGGTGGCTGTGGCGCGCCCTGCGCATTTCACCGGTATAAGCTTTAAAAACAACGTCGTTATGGGTAGTTCTGTATTTAAACTGCTTTTCAATGCTGTCGGATAACTTATAGCCGTAAGCCTCGCACGCCTGCCGTGCCATACGAATACCGCCGAAGGGATTAACGCCCCTTTTAAGCGGACGGTTGGTCTGCATACCTACGATTATTTCCTTATCCTTTTCAATATACCCGGGAGCATACGCGGTAACGGTGGATATTGTTTCGGTATCTATATCCAGCACGCCGCCGAACTGCTTTTCAACCTCAAAAAGTGTATTAACCCTTTTCATAAGCTCCTTTGTGCGCTTTGTGGCGCCGCTTAAAAAGCTGTCGTCGCCTGTGTATTCGCGGTAGTTTTTTTGAATAAAATCGCGCACATTTATTTCTTCCTGCCATTTGCCGCCTGTAAATCCGTCCCAGTTTTTGTGAATCATTTATATTGAACCGCCTTTGCATTATACTGGTATTATAATACAATATATTGTGCTGTATGTCAATACGAAGTTCTATATTTTGTTATTATGAGTAAAAGCCCACAGATTATATTCATTCTTGGGTTTTATAATTGGCTATACAATATAATTCACAATATTTAAAGGCGCAAAAAATCCTCCCTTTAATTCGGGAGGATTTTTTGCGCCCTTGGCGTTATTTGGATTTTACTTCATCGGTTTTGTAGATGAACTTAACGCTGCCGTCGGTACCGTCGGCAATTCCGGCGAATGATTTATAATTCTTGGAAACGTCAACCGTTGCCTTTACTCTGTCAACAAGGTTCTGGAGGTCGTCGCCCGCAAGACCTGTCAGCTTGCTTATGCCCTTATCGTTAAGCTGTTTTATGCCGTCGGCTAATTGCTTTGAGCCGTCAGAAAGCTTTTCAACGCCGGGTACTAACTGCGAAGCGCCCGCTTTAAGCTCTGCCGCGCCGTCCTTCAGCTGCTTAGCACCTGCGTTTACCTTAGCGCTGCCGTCGGCTGCCGCTGAAACGCCTGCGGTGTAGTCGAGCACGCCCTGATAGAATGTGTTGTAGCTGTCAAGCGAGGCGACAGCCGTATCAATTGAGGTTTTAACAGTAGCGATTACGGTAGGTGTGGCAAGCGAGGTATAAAGAGCGGTAAGCTTGGTCGCTGCGTTTTTATCGGCTGCAGCTGCCTGTAATGCCGCCTGACCCGCTTGTGCTGCCGTTATAAGCTCGGTTGCTTTTCCGCTTTGCAAAATCTGAACGGGTGTAGCCTTACCGCCGCTTTGCTGGCTTAATGCATTGCAAACCTTAGCTATAAGCGCTGCGGTTTCTTCGCCTTTGCTTGCTTTAAGTATATTGTAAACGGTTTCGTCCGCTTCTACGGTTTTGGATATTGTTTCAACCGTTACCGCGGGGGTGAGCAGGTCGTTAATTTCTTTCATTGCCGCTTCCCTGGTCTTGCCCTTGCTTAAGCGGTCGAAAAGCATTACCTTAACAGGGGTGTAATATTCTGCGGGAACCTTTGCCTTTTCAAGCTCTGCGTCAACTGCCGTTTCGGCGGTTTTAAGCACCTCGGCTTTTTTAGCGGTGCTTAAATATTTCATCGGGTCTTTGGTTAATCCGTTTAATACTGTCTTGTAGTTATCTGTCGTGAGTGCGTCAAAGTTTTGTATGCCGCCCTCGTTCAATTGCTTTGTGACTGTGGCAAGCAGTGTATCAAATACCTGTTTAGCACCTGATGTTAAATCGCCGTTGTTTGAAACCAAGGTGTTAAGCCCCGCGTTAAGCGCTGCGGCACCGCTTGAAAGCTCGTCGGTACCGGCGGATAATTTATCAATACCCGCAACTAACTCTTTAGACTTTGAAAGCAGGGTAGTAAGCCCGCCGTACAGCTCGGAGGAGCCGTCTATCAGCTTTTTCATACCGCTTGTAAGCTCGTTTAGCTGCGCCTGTAAATCGTCGGCGGAGTTAAGCTTTGAAGTGTCAAATTCATTAAAGAGGCTGTTTGTTGCAAGGGTGAGGGTAGTGGTAAGGGCAAAGTTTTTAACATCTGCCGTTACTTCAATGTAATCGGGAATTTCAAATTTATCCTTGCTTAAATTAAGGTTTTCCTGCAAACCCGGCAGCGCAAAGCCCGCAACTATTGTACGGTCGCCGTCGTTTATGATTTTGCCGTTTGTAACCGATACGTTTGAGAAAACGTCGTTATCAAGCATTAATCCAGTCAGCATTGCAAAGGGAACATAAATCTTTTCGGTCTTGCCGCCTATGTTTACTTCGCTGTACTGCTTGTTTGTGTAGTCAAAGCGGATTGTAGCCTTGCCGCTCTTTCCCGCAATTTCATCGGCGGAAACGGTCTTGCCGTCTAATTTATAGCTTACCTTTAAATCAACGGGCAGTTCCTTGCTTATTGTGCCCTGGTAATAAATATCGGCGCCGTCGGCGTTCCATACGCGCATATTGTCGGTATCCATTACATAGGATTCATCACCCTTGACGTTTTTAACGTCCTGCAAGTCGGTTTTATCCTTTAAGGATTTTTCGTTAAGCCCGTTTTTGATCCAATCGCTAACGATTATCTTTTTAACCGAGCCGTCGGCATTTGCAAGCACATAAACGGTTTCGTCCTTTGCGGCCTTTACGTCTGTTTTGTCGCTTTCCGATGAAACGGACGTAGAGGTGCTTGCGGTATCCTTTTTATTGCTTGCGGCTTTTATTGCCGCCGCGGTAACGCCCGTGCCGGCAATAACGCCGGCAGCGGCAACTGCAATAAGCTTTATTAAATCGTTCTTAACAGTTTTCATTTCATTTAGCCTCCGTTTGTTTTTTAGGCTTAAAGCCTATACTTGTATTGCATATGACCTTATCGAACAGCATAAACATTGCGGGCAGTATGAATATTACCGCAAGCATACTGATTATAGCGCCACGCGCCATAAGGTTGCATATTGAGCTGATAATATCAACGTCGGAGTAAAGCCCCACGCCGAAGGTTGCGGCGAAGAAGCCGAGCGCGCTTACCACAACCGAGGGGATAGAGGTCTTAAGCGCTATGCTGACCGATGTTTTCTTGTCACCGCCCAAAGACCGCTCTCTCTTGTAACGCGTGGTCATAAGAATTGCATAGTCAACCGTTGAGCCTAACTGAATTGTGCTTATGCATATAGGCGCTATAAACGGCATTGACGTGCCGAGCAGGTGGCAGAAACCGAGGTTTATGAATATTGCAAGCTCTATAACCGCAACCAAAATTATAGGCAGTGAAACGCTCTTTAAAACAAGCAATATTATAACGAATATAGCCGCTATTGAAATTGCGTCAACCACCTTAAAGTCGTGGTCGGTAATATCTATCATATCCTTGGTGCAGGGCGCCTCGCCTATGAGCATACCGTTTTTATCGTACTTTTTAAGTATATCGTTAAGTTTTGTTATCTGCTCATTTACTTCGTCGGACGCGGTTGCGTACTCTGAATTTATAACCATTAACTTCCAGTTATCGCTTTGTAAGGTGGACTTTGCCTCATCCGGAATTATTTCATCCGGTATTCTGCTGCCCACTACCGATTCAAGCCCTAATACAAACTTAACGCCGTCTATCTTTTCCATTTCGCTTGACATCTCGCGTATTGTCTTGCCGTCGGTATCGGCAGATATAAGCACCATATGCGTTGAACCTACGTTGAACTCTTCTTCAAGCTTGGTATTTGCTATCGAACACTCCATGGTCTTAGGCAGTGTTTCGGTCATATTGTAATAAACCTCGCTGTTTGCCTTGGTGTAGCACCAGAAAGCAGGACCTACAAGCACTAAGAAGACTATAAGGAATATCCACGAGCGTTTAACTACAAAGTTTGTAAGCCTGTTCATCGGGGGAATAAGCGCTCTGTGCTTTGTTTTTTCAAGCAGCTTATCGCATACAAGTATTAAAGAGGGGAGAACGGTTACGCAGGAAATAAGCCCGAACAAAACGCCCTTTGCCATTACTATGCCGAGGTCGCGGCCCAGCGTGTAGCTCATAAAGCAAAGCGCTATAAAGCCTGCGACGGTGGTTATCGAGCTGCCGACAACCGAGGTAATGGTAGCTTTAATTGCGTGCGCCATTGCTCTGTGCTTATCACCCGAGTAGCGCTCCTTTTGCTCCTCGTAGCTGTGCCAAAGGAATATTGAGTAGTCCATTGTAACGGCTAACTGCAGCACAGCCGCCAGCGCCTTTGTTACATATGAAATCTCGCCCATAAAGTAGTTTGAGCCGAGGTTTACCACAATCGCCATACCGATATTTGCAAGGAACAGGAACGGGATAATCCAGTTATCCATAAATATCATCATTGTAAGCGTGCAAAGCAAAACCGCAATGCCTACATATATCGGCTCTTCGTGCTCGCACAGGTCCTTAAGGTCGGTAACCACCGCCGACATACCCGTTACATAGCAGTTTTTATCGGTAATTTTTCTTACCTCTTTAATGGCGTCCATTGTTTCGTCCGCTGAGGTGGAGGTTTTAAAGAAGACCGCTATTATGGTTGAGTCGCCAGAATTAAAGGCATTGTAAATATCATCGGGCAGCATTTCCTTCGGTACGGATAAATCCATAACGCTGTCGTACCAGATAGCGCTGTCAACATTGTCTACCTTTTCGATCTTTTCGCGTAAAGCGGATACCTGCTTATCCTCCATACCGTCAACGATTATAAAGGAGAACGCGCCCTTGCCGAAATCGTCAAGCAATATGTTTTGCCCTTTCATTGTTTCAATGTCGTCGGGCAGGTAGGTCAGCATATCGTAATTGATACGCGTTTTAAGTATTCCGAAAACCGACGGCACCATTAGCGCTACCGCGATTATCAGAATAAGCACGCGGTGCTTTACCACGCCTTTTCCGAATTTTATCATTTATCTCCCAGCTGTCATTTGTTTTTCAGTATTTT
>URPQ01000027.1 GCA_900549755.1 uncultured Oscillospiraceae bacterium | reverse complement strand
TTCATCCTCTCCATGCCGGAACACCCGGATGTGGAGCGGCTGACGGAGTATTATGCAAAATCCATGATGACAAAGCCCATGAAATGGTTTTGCCGCAAGAGCGGAAAAAACAAGTTTACCCCCAAGGATATTTCCGGCATGAAGGCGACCGCCACCTTGAAAGCCGCCGACCGCAACCCATATTCGTGGAACATGGAGTTTTACGAATATCCCGACGGCAGCGGCTACGAGGGACGCTTCACCAAATGCGGCATCTGCGTGCTGATGAAAAAGCTGGGGCTATATGACCTCACTCCCGCGCTGTGCCGTCTGGACTACACCATGAGCGAAGCCGGCGGCGCGACTGACTTTGTGCGGCAGTACACTCTCGCCTCCGGCGGCCCATACTGCGACTGCGGATACAAGAAAAAAATAGGAAAGGATGATTTCTGATGATTCAGACAACAGTCAGAATCTCCGGCATGGCATGCTCCATGTGCGAGGCGCACATCAACGATACGATCCGCCGCGCATTTTCAGTGGAAAAGGTGTCTTCCTCCCATACGAAGGGAGAAACCGTTATCCTCTCGCATGAGCCACTTGACGAAGCCGCCCTGCGCGCCGCCATTGCCGCCACCGGCTACACGGCGGGAGAAATCCGTGCTGCTCCGTATGAAAAGAAAGGGCTGTTCTCTTTTCTGAAAAAATAAATCATGCGCCTTGAATCGCCGCTTCGGCGGCTTTTCAAAGGCTGTTCGGTTAGCTTCGACTAACTAAAAACACAATCAAGGAGGAACCGTTTTGAAAAAACAATCCAATCTGTCCCGCCTGCTGGATTACGCGGGGACATACCGAATCCTAAGCTATCTTTCGTGGGTGCTTGCCGCCGGCGCACTGTTGGCGCTGGTGCCGTTTTGGTACATCTGGCGCATCCTGCGGGAGGTCATCGAGGTTGCGCCGAACTATGAAAACGCCGTCCATGTGACGCACTACGGCTGGATGGCGGTGGCGTTTGCCTTTGCCGCCGTGCTTACCTACATCGCGGGGCTGATGTGCTCGCATCTTGCGGCGTTCCGCATCGCCACCAATCTGCGCCTTGCCATGACGAAGCATATTGCCACGCTTCCGCTTGGGGAAATCGGGCAGTTCGGCAGCGGCAAGCTGCGCCGCACGATTTCGGAAACGACCGGCGCAACGGAAACCTATCTTGCCCATCAGCTTCCCGACAAAGCCAGGGCTGTGGCGACCATTGCGGGACTTCTGACGCTTCTTCTGGCATTCGACTGGCGGCTGGGGCTTTTAAGCCTTGTGCCGGTGGCGCTTGCCTTTGCCGTGATGACAAGCATGACCGGTAAGGGAATGCAGGAGAAGATGACACAGTATCAGAACGCGCTTGCGGATATGTCGGGGGAAGCGGTGGAGTATGTGCGGGGGATTCCCGTCGTCAAGACCTTCGGTCAGACGGTGTTCTCCTTCAAAAAATTCAAGGGCGCCATCGACAACTACGAGCGTTGGGTCATCGCATACACAAAGCAGATGCGCTGGCCGATGACCTTCTATACGCTGGCGGTCAACAGCGTGTTTGTGTTTCTGATCGCAGGCGGCTTTCTGTTCTCCCGCGGCGGTGCGGACGGCGGCGTGCTGCTGAACCTGCTCTTTTACATCATCGTCACGCCGGTCATCTCGCTGACGCTCACCAAGCTGATGTTCATGAGCGAAAACGGCATGATCGTGCAGGACGCCATCACCCGCATTGACCGTGTTCTGCAAAGCCCCTCGCTTTCTCAGCCGAGCACACCGAAGCATCCGAAGGACAGCTCCGTGACGCTGGATCAGGTAACCTTCAGCTATGACGGCACAAAAAATGCCGTGGAGAATATTTCTCTCTCTATTGGCGCGGGACAGACGGTGGCGTTTGTCGGACCATCCGGCGGCGGAAAATCCACGCTGGCGGCGCTCATTGCCCGCTTCTTTGATCCGCAGAGCGGCAGTATTTCCGTCGGCGGGGTCAATGTGAAGGAGATTGAAAAAAACGAGCTGATGAACACGGTTTCCTTCGTGTTTCAAAGCAGCCATCTGATTAAAGGCACCATTCTGGGCAATGTGCGTATGGGCAAGCCGGATGCTACGGATGAGGAGGTGCTGGCGGCACTCCGTGCGGCGCAGTGTACGGACATCATCGAAAAATTCCCGGACGGTGTGCATACGGTCATCGGCTCGCAGGGCATCTACCTCTCCGGCGGCGAAGCACAGCGGCTTGCCATTGCCCGCGCCATGCTCAAAAACGCGCCGGTGCTGATTCTTGATGAAGCGACCGCCTTTGCCGATCCCGACAACGAAACGAAGGTGCAGGCTGCCTTCAATGCGCTGGCAAAGGGACGTACCGTCATCATGATCGCCCATCGGCTGTCCACGATTGTGAATGCCGACCGCATTTTTGTGCTGAATGAGGGGCAGCTTTCGGAAAGCGGCAGCTTTGCGGAGCTGTCCGGGAAAAAAGACAGTCTGTTCGGGACGATGTGGCAGGACTATCAGCAGTCCGTCCGGTGGAAAGTGGAAAAGGAGGTCTGAGCGATGATCAAATATTTACAGAGACGCTATGCGCTTTCCCGAAAGGGAGCCATTGACAACATCAAAGGAATTTTGTGCTGTGCCCTGCAAAATATCTCCTTCATTCTGCCGGTGGGGCTTTTGTACCGGCTGGTGAGCGATATGATGAACGGCACGCTGACGACAGGGAGAATTCCGTTTTATGTGATCGGCTGTGTCGCGGCAGCACTGTTCATTGTTGTCTGCACACGGCTGGAATACGACAACACCTTTCTTGTCACCTATGTGGAATCGGGTGTGCGCCGGGTGGGGCTTGCCGAGAAGCTGAGAAAGATTCCGCTGTCCTTTTTCGGGAAGAAAGACCTTGCCGACCTGACTACCTCCATCATGAACGACTGCGCCGTGCTGGAGCAGAGCCAATCCCATTTTGTCGCGCCGCTGTACGGTGCGATCCTCTCCACTGCGGTCATCGCCGTGTCGATGCTGTTTTTCAACTGGCGCATGGCGCTTGCCGCCGTCTGGCCGCTGCCCGTGGCATTTGCCATCGTATTGCTTGCCTCCGACGTGCAGAAAAAACTCTCCCGCAAAGCAACGGCGGCGAAGGTCGCCTGCGAGGACGGTATTCAGGAATGCATGGAAGCGATGCCCGATCTGCGAGCCAACAATGCCGAGGAGAGATACCTTTCGGGACTGGAAAAGAAAATCCGTGCCGTAGAAAGCCGCCTCGTCCGGAGCGAGCTGGGAACGGCTGTCTTTGTGGTTTCCGCGGGACTTGTCCTGCGGCTGGGTATTGCCACCACCGCCCTTGCGGGCGCGGCTCTGCTGGTAAAGGGTGAGCTGGATGTTTTGACCTTCTTTATGTTCCTTTTGGTGGTGTCCCGCCTGTATGACCCGCTTGAGGGTACCCTGCAGAACCTTGCCGCCATCATCGGCACCAACAGCAACATCGAGCGCATGAATGAGATTCTGGACTGCCACGTGCAGACCGGAAGCGAACAGCTTACCAATCGGAACTGTGACATTGTGTTCGACCATGTGGGTTTTTCTTATCAGAGCGGCGAAACGGTGCTTCGGGATGTGTCCTTTACGGCAAAGCAGGGAGAGGTCACGGCGCTGGTCGGACCCTCCGGCGGAGGTAAAACTACCGTTTCCCGCCTGGCGGCGCGGTTCTGGGACATTGACCGGGGCACAATTACAGTAGGTGGCATGGATATCTCCGGAATCGATCCGGAAAAGCTGATGAGCCTCTATTCCATCGTGTTCCAGGATGTCACGCTGTTTGACAATACGATTTTGGAGAATATCCGCATCGGTCGTAAGGACGCGACGGACGAAGAAGTAATCGCGGCGGCAAAGCTCGCCAATGTGGACAGGTTCGCAGAAAAGCTCCCCGACGGCTGGAACGCCAACATCGGTGAGAACGGCTGCGAGCTTTCCGGCGGCGAGCGTCAGCGCATTTCCATCGCCCGTGCTTTTCTGAAGGACGCGCCCATCATTCTGTTGGACGAAGCCACCGCCAGCCTGGATGTGGAAAACGAAACAGCCATTCAGGAGGCACTCTCCCGCCTCATCAAAAACAAAACCGTCCTCATCATCGCCCACCGGATGCGTACCGTTTCGGGCGCGGACAGGATCGTGGTGCTGAGTGACGGCGCGGTAGCCGAGCAGGGCTCTCCCGCAGAGCTGCTGCAAGCGGGCGGCATCTTCGCTCATATGGTACGGCTTCAGACCGAGAGCCGGAGCTGGACGCTCGCAAAGGCATAAAACCGTTACTCGCGTTTGTGAGGTGTGACATGATTATAAAATTGCCCGAGAGTTTTTCGCTCTCGGGCAGTTTTGTTATTTGTGCTTTTTCTCATGCCGCAGAAGTGTATCTATCACATCGTACCACCGTCCTAACCGAGATTGGTCCGTAATCCTTTGTGCCTTGCCGCCGCCTTTTTGCTTGAATAGTGCCGTTCCGCCATGGCTTCCTCTACACGGAAACTGCCATCGGGGATGTCTTTCCTGTTGCTTTTATCGTCCGCCACATGATATTTGTTGCAGATGGCTTCGCTCAGTTCTTCACGGCTTGCGTAGCGGATTAGGTGTCGAGTGCGCTCGGTTATTACTTTGTAATGACCGGGTATTTTTTATTTTTTTGGAGGTACATATGAACAACACAAAAGTAACCCTTGCCCCGCTGGAAGCGGAGGATCGTGAGCAGTTCATCCTTGATAATCAGGAGTCTTTCAAGTACGGCGCAGTGGAAGAATTCGGGTTGCGGGACGATCATTTTGAGGAGGACGGCGAAATCATTTCCCGTGCGACGATTGAGCAAAGCATTGATGCGCCCGCCAGCGAGGCATATCGAATTCTGTATGATGGCAGAAAGGTTGGCGGTGTAGTGCTGAAAATCGACAAAGAGACACATCACAACGAGCTGGAGCTTCTTTTCGTTTCGCCGAAGGAACACAGCAAAGGCATCGGCTACGGCGCTTGGCTTGCCGTGGAAGCTCTGCACCCTGAAACCAAGGTCTGGGCGACCTGCACACCATATTTTGAAAAGCGCAATATCCATTTTTATATCAACAAATGCGGTTTTCACGCCGTTGAGTTTTTCTCCGCCATGCACCCGGAGCCGAATCCGCCTAAGGAAGACGGAAAAGCAGCACCCGATGAGGGTCCCGATGAAATGTTCCGCTTTGAAAAGATCATGAAATGAAACGCGGAATACTTTGTTTCTGCCGAAGAAGTCCTCGTTGGACAACCACCAAAAGTATTAGGGATGCAAAGCAGGATCATATTTTCTGCTGCTTCTGAAATCAGGGCATACTATATTGTGTATTCGCAAGATTGGGGATAAATATTAAAGATTATCTTTCAAAATTGTTCCCCAATGCTTATTGACTGTTGGGGAACATTCTGATATAATGTTTAAAAGAATTGTTCCCCAAAAGGAGGAGCTGCAATGGCAGTACAATATAGTGAAATACAGGAATTGCTCAGAAGTCGAGCCGACCTCAATGCCAGACTGAGCTTAATGCCTTATGACGGCACACCCGAAATCAAAGAGCGCGGCGATGGGAAATACCTTTATGTGAGAAAGCGCGTAGCAGGAAAACAGACATCTACTTATGTAGGTGCATATACCGAAGAACTGTATAATCTGCTTTTGCGCAATGCCAGAGAAGCCCGTGAAATCAGAAAGTCGCTTCGCAGCATTGAAAAGCAACTTGCCGCAGCCGGTTATTCCGAGGATGCCCTTTCCGCCGATGTTATAAACAACATTGCCTTTGCGCGTGCCAATATGAAAATGAATATCTATGATCAGGCTGTTTTGGAGGGTGTTGCAACTTCTTTTCCTCAGACGGAAGAGATCATAGAGAACGGAAAAGTATCCGGTATGACAGCTACCGACGTGCAGAAAATTTTGAATTTGAAACACGCATGGGAGTTTATTTTGGACCGTGATGTAGTTGCCAGCCGTTCCGACTATTATATGCTCAGTCATATTGCAAGGCTTGTCAATGAAGGCTTTTTTGCGGAAGGCGGTCGAATCCGCGGCGTTCCGGTTACCATAGGCGGTTCGTCTTATGTTCCGCCCCTGCCGAATGAATCGGATGTGAAAGACAAAATTCTTGAGATCATCGAGGAAGAGGATGATGCCGTCAATATTGCCATCAGGCTTTGTCTTTACTGCATGAAGACCCAGATATTCTTGGATGGCAATAAGCGCGCTTCTGTTATCTTTGCAAATCATTATCTTATTGCTCACGGCGGAGGTTTTTTGGTCATTCCCGAAAGCGAAGTGCCGGAGTTCAAGAAACTGCTCGTGAAGTATTATGAAGGCGAAGACCCCTCTGTTATTGCGGGCTTTATGAAAGAACGCTGTTGGAAAACCATAGAGCACTAAGCATTATCTATATTGGGGAACAAGTCTTGATGTGAATTGCAAATTCGTTCCCCAAAGTTATATCTGTGGTAAGTATGAAAACACTCCTCAATTGCTTACGGAGGTTTATATGAGAATAACAAAAATCGAAATTAAAAATTACAAGTCGATAAAAGAACCGGTTGAAATAAACTATTATAACGGATTGCCGACCGTGCTGATCGGCAAGAACGGAAGCGGAAAAACCAACATTTTGGAAGCACTGAGTGCCATTACGGAGGCAAACGGCAATTACTTAGGACCGCGCAGAGAACTGCCGATGAGTTATAAGGTGCATATCCGCCTTGAAAAGGAAGATGTCGAGAGGCTTTTCCCTGGTAAAAGCATTGACGAAAAATGCGAATTTGCTGCCTGCTCCGGAGAAGACTGCAAGATAAACCGAATCGAGTCGGAATGTCTAATTCCGCTTTTAAGAATGGAAATCGACGAAATCTTCGAACTTGCAGGCGAATTGAAAGACGCTCTGGATACATATACAAAGCAGCTGAACAAAATTGCGTACGGTGAAAATGAACATCCGTTACAGGGGCTTCAGATCATAAATTTCAAAAATTCAACGACAAATTATGATTTTCTCAAGAGTCGGGTCGAATTGGTGATCAAGGAAGCCGAAAAGTTTGCAAACTCTGTTAAACAGAATTTCGCTGCCGAAGAGAGCTTTATGAAATTCGGATATGTCGATTATTATGGCTTAAATGACTCGAAATACCTGTCCTTCAAGCTCCGCTATGTAAAACCCGATTTAGCCCCATTTGAGGAGAAATTCATTACAGTCAATGAAGCGGCGATAAAGCGGGAAATTACAAAAATCAACAAGGCAACAAAAGCATCCTGCGAGAAAATCACTGTCTTGCTGCATGAACTGGACGAACGGGCAAAGCGATTGAAAGCCGCCTTAACTGACGATCAAATAATTCCCGATAACAGCAGTATATTTTATAAATTTATCCGTGAAGTCCGAAACTGCGTCGGCGCAAAATGTGCTTTCCTGCGGAATGAAAGCAGCGAGGTCATTTTCAAAACAGAGAAACAGGAGCGCGAGTATTTCCGGAGCGATAGATCCCGCGTGATTCTGCAAACATATCTAAACCGAGTTTATACCGGTCCCGATAAAGATGAAATTCAAAAACAGATCAGCGAAAACAAAGATTTTTCTCTGTCCGAAGTTGCATTGAATGAATTTGAAAAATACCTCAATGAACACATTCCCGAATTTGAAAACGGCATGTATGACCGCATTTCGGTCGAACGGTCCGACAGGAAAATCCCGGCAATACTGCTGCACGAAAAAAGCGGTGAAATCGTTGACCTGAATTCGACAAGCGCCGGCAGACGGTGGTATTTCACATATTATTTTATGAAGAATACACTCGAAAGCGGCGACCTGTTTATTATTGACGAGCCTGCCGCCATGCTTCATCCCCTTGCGCAAAAAGAGGTTCTGAAAGAGCTGCTCCAGCTTGAAAGCCGAGGCATCAAGGTGATTTACTCAACGCACAGTCCGTATCTTATTCCAAACGATTGGAAAAGCGTACACTTCGTTGCGATGACAGACAGCGGAACAACCGTCACGCAGGAAAACAAATACGATGCTCTGAAGCAAGTCACCGGCGGAGATATATTTGACTTGCAGGAGCTTTTGGAACGATATCAAAAATGCGATAAAGAAGCTGTAGCTCATCAATGCTACCATGTTATTCTTGGTAGTTTTGAAAACATTGACGAAGCCGCAGAGAAATTAAATCTCGGTGTGTCTGCCATTGAATCTTGGAGAAAAAACATTAATAGTAAGAAATTCAGATGCCCAAAGCTTGAAAATATAATTTTAATAGCCGAAAAAACAGGACGGAATATAACCGACTTATTCTAACTTTGCCGGGGGGTACATCTGTACCCTGTCGCTCCTTTCAGCGGTTCGCTATAATATAGGCAGAACCATTGAAAGGAGGTACTCAAAATGTCAAAGTATAAGACCATAGACGTGTGGAACAGGGTTTTCGGTGCGAAGCAGGAGGCTTATGATTACGCGGGACGGCTGATGAAAAAATCAGCCTGCGGGAATCCGAACAGTGATTATCACCCGACGCTTGACCACATCCGCCCGCTTTCCGCCGGCGGCTGCGATGTCCTCGAAAACATCATCATTTGCCATCGTGATACCAACGAGGAAAAAGCAGATCACTTCCCACACTGGAAAGCGAACGGCGCCCATTACCACGCCCGCAGAGTCAAAGGCTCCCGTGTGGAATACAAGATTATTGAAGATTAAGGAGGCAAATCTATGAGTAAGCATTTCTTCGACTATGACGACGGCGATTTTGCGTATACCGTTTCCGATAATATGGCAATCGACTCCGACGGTAATATGATGATGCGCATGGGCGATAATATGGCTATGGACATGGACAGCGGAGAGCTTCACATTATTTCGTCATGGGAAGATGAAGACGATGACGATTGAAAAATCGTTATAAATGAACATCGCAGCCACGCACCTTTTGAATGAGGTGCATGGCTGCGGTTTTGACACTGTGAAAACCGACCCCAATAAAGGAATTCCCTTATTTTCATTGCGTTTCCCTTAAAACACGGTGCAAAATAAGGGAATCTTATTTTGCTGTTCTCATAGTTCGACCCGTCAGAAACAAAAAAATGCTGCCCCACCGTTTCCGGTGAGGCATAAATTATGTATTGTCTTTCATTATTTTCTTTTTCTGCCGCCGCTGTTCATTCTCACGTTCTCGGCGTTGTATGTACTTAAAGTCCCGAATCAGTTCTTTATATTTTTCCGTGCGCGGGTGCGCCAGCCTTTGCGGTGATGCCATAAAGCCGATAAATTCCGCTTTGGCGCAGTACTGTATGGTGCCGAGCCTGATACCGACCAGCACTTCTTCCCGTATCCATTCGTGGATGCGCTGCGGGCTGTGGCCGACAAGTTTCGCTGCCGTCTGCGTGGGCAGAGCCTCCGGCAGCTCTGCCGACTGCGAGTCCAGCCACCGCCGAAAGGCTTCGCAGTTTTCCGGGGCGGCTTCAAACATCGGGAGCGGATGCCATTCGGTGCGGTTGGAGAACATCCCGCTCAGTTCCGATAAAAAGCCAGGCTCGGTATCCATACGGGCTTTGAACCGCACCGCATCCTCTGTCCGCACCCGATATTTATGGGTTGAGTGTCCCGTGTTTTCGTGCGGGATATAGTTGTTGTCCATCAGATATTTCATTTTCCGCGTGGAGATGTGCAGGTACTGGCGAAGCTCGCTCCCGCTCATAAATTCTTTTTGGGTCATATATAAAATCATCCTTTCCGTTAGCATTAATGCGCCAGCCGTGGGCGCATTATTCTTTTGCTTTATTAAAGATACTGCTGATTACATCGGCGCTTTCCTGTTTCTTGGACTTATCCAGATGGGCATAGATGTTTGCCGTTGTGGACAGGTCGGAGTGCCCGAGGAAGGTCGATACATTCAGCAGCGGCACATCCTGATTGATGAGGATGCTGGCGAAGGTGTGGCGCAGATCGTGGAACCGAATCTTGCGCAGTCCGTATTGCTTGATCAGGTCGGCGAACCGCTGTGTGACCCGATTCGGGCGTATCAGCCCGCCGAGCTGATCGACGCAGATATAATCGTCGTATTTGCGGTTGTAGCTGCCCTTGAACATTCGCCGGTACAGGTCCTGCTTTTCCCGCTCCTCGCACAGCATTTCATACACCGGGTCCGGCAGCGGCAGCGTGCGGCGGCTGGATTTGTTTTTCATTTCCTCCACAGGTTCGATGATAGTGTGACCTTCCCGTTTGTTTGTAATGTGCCGATAGCATTGGGACTCGGCAGCCCTTCTGTCTTCCTAAGAAAAGCCTTGCTCGCTCTCGCTGCGGCTTTCAACGCTATAGCCCTCTGCTTTTCTCTTTTTCCTATCCCGTAATATTTCATTATCTATCTGCTCAATAAAGATCTCCACAAGGCTTGTTGCTAAATTTTGCGTTTGCAATTTGATTTTTTCTTCTGTCTCGTAAAGTTTTTCACTTTCTTTGAATATTTCTCCGATTTTTTTGATGAAATCTTCCGTTATCTGTGTTATACTCTTGTACTATTTTTTCCTACATTTATTTTACACTAAGGGGATAAGTTTGCAGTCTCTTTTTTTGGCTGTTTTTTTACAGCCCTTTTTTCAATGAAATTCGTTACTGCGAAACGGTTATTAAATATTTGTTTTTTATACAAAAGCAGCGCAGCTGATGATTTTCAGCTGCGCTGCTCAGTCTGTCGATAAACCTAAAATTTTATTTTTGCGGCGTTCACGCCGCATCTTTCGTTTTTCCGCTGACATGCGCGGCGGAAAAACACATTATAAGCGAAAAACCGCTGAATAAGCGGTTTTTCAAGGGAACTGGGGTGGTATTGGCGGGGATAGAGTGCAGTCCGAAAATCTTTGATTTTCGAGCGAGCGGTATTCCCGTCCAAGAGCGTGTCGACTTTTTCGACACGCTCAGCAGCGCAGCTGATGATTTTCAGCTGCGCTGTTTAAATTATTAACTGTTTGAAGAAGTGCTGGGTTCTTTAATTTTCTTTACCTTAAACTGCTTTACCGCGTAATCATTTACCTTGCAGTCCATTTTATTTGCGTAATCGGTGATTTCCTTGTCAAAATCATCATCTGCAATAATGTGGCGGCTCGCAAGGTCAAGCGCGTCAATATAGTAGTCATCCGCCTTAATATCCTGCTTTACGGCAAGTATCAGCCCTGCATTGTCGGCAAGCTCAATAAGCTTAACTTCACCCGTTGCCATAGCCTTTACGGTGTCGTACTGATCCGATTCATAAGAAGTATCCTTAGCGCCTAAAATGCTGGCATACTTATCCTTAGGCTGCTTTTTATCAGTTGAGGTGCTTGATGTATCGTCGTTAGAGCCGTTTTCTTCCTTATAAACCGCCTCAAAGGTTTTTTTGCCGCTCTTTAAATCCTCAAGGTAAGTATTGAATTTATTTTTAATCTTGGTCTTTTCATCGTCGGTCTTGCCCGAAAAGCTGCCCTGGAGCAGGTCAGCAATAACGAAATTATCATAAAGCTTTGTCTTAACCTCGTCGGCTGCTATTTCCTTTGTGCCGCCCTTGGAATAAAGGTGCTCAAAGTAAACGCTTGAATAGTAGGAATCGAGCATATACTGCTTGTAGGTGTTCTTCCCTACGCCGTTCGGCTCAAAGTAAGAGGAATAGCCGTAATTTGACCAATAATAATTTGCATAGGTCTCGGCGTTCTTTTTGTCATCCTCGGAAATTTCAAGCTTATTTTCCTCGCAAAGAGTTTTATAAGCCGCAATCTTCTTAAGGTTTTCAAGCGCGGTATCTTCTACCCACTTAACGAAATCCTTGTCCTCAACCTTTTTTGAATAATAATCAATATCGGTTTTAGAGCCGCTGTCCGAAAGGCTTTCCTTAACTTTTGACTTTGCTTCGGAATCGGCGTTTATAAGCGCGCACATATAATAAGCCGACGTAAATTTGACCTTGCCTACGGTTACTGCCGTTTCATCCTTTTTATGGCAAGCGGTAAAGCTGAGCGCCATTACCGAAACCAATGCTGCGGCAATAATTCTTTTTAAATTTTTCATTTTTCTATTCCTCCATAAAGAGTAAAAATACATATTAAACTAATTATATACCAAACGGGCTTAAATGTCTACAAAAAATTGTAAACATTTGCATTAAAGTGCTTTTCCAAGCTCTGCGGCAAGGTCTGCCATCTTCTGCCCCGCTCTCAGCCGCACCGTATAAACGGGTGTAGACGCAGCGTTAAGCGAAAATCTTGAGCCGAAATGCTCCGAAAGCTTTGCCACCGCCTCGGGCTTTATTGAGTTTATGTGCAGTATTGCAGTGTTAGCAGTGCCCGTAATCTCGCAAATATCGGCAGCTGCCGCTTTACTGCGCAGTATTGCCACGTCTATAAGCCCCATAACCGCCTGCGGCGGCTCGCCGAAACGGTCGCACAGCTCGTCAATAACGTCGCTTACGTCCTCGTCTGTTCTTATAGCCGCTATGCGCTTGTAAATTCCAAGCCTTGCGGGTAATGACTCAATGTAGCTTTCGGGTATATGCGCCGAAATGTTAAGGTCCACCGTGCAGGGCATATCATCTGTTTCGGGCTGACCGTTTTCTTCGTTCACCGCCTGCGATAAAAGCTTTAGGTACATATCGTACCCCACCGCCTCCATATTGCCGTGCTGCTCGCCGCCCAAAATGCTGCCCGCGCCCCGTATTTCAAGGTCGCGCATTGCAATTTTAAAGCCCGAACCGAACTCGGTAAACTCGCGTATCGCCTCAAGCCGCTTTGACGCCACGTCGGACAGTTGAACGTTCCGCCTGAAACAGAAATACGCATACGCCCGCCGCGGGGAACGCCCCACGCGCCCGCGCAGCTGGTGCAGCTGCGCCAAGCCCATTTTGTCAGCATCTTCTATTATAAGGGTATTCGCATTAGGCACGTCAACGCCCGTTTCTATAATAGTTGTGCAAACAAGCAGGTCAATTTCGTGCTCCACAAGCCGCCGCCACACGTCGGTCAGCTCGTCCTCGCTCATCTGCCCGTGTGCTATGCCTATATTTATATCGGGCAGCTTTGCTTTCAGCACCCCCGCGCAGCGCTCAATGCTTTCAACGCGGTTATGCAGGTAATAAACCTGCCCGCCGCGGCGGATTTCCTTATTTATCGCGTCGGTTATAACGCCTAAATTGTATTCAAGCACATAGGTCTGCACGGGGTGCCTGTCCCCCGGCGCTTCGTCTATTGAGGACATATCCCTAAGCCCCGAAAGCGCCATATTAAGCGTTCGCGGTATCGGGGTGGCGCTTAAG
This sequence comes from uncultured Oscillospiraceae bacterium, assembly GCA_900549755.1. GTDB lineage: Bacteria > Bacillota > Clostridia > Oscillospirales > Acutalibacteraceae > UBA737. The sequence continues at coordinate 10,189 of URPQ01000027.1, read as the reverse complement.
GTCAGAATATCCACAAACGGGTATTGCTCTTTAAGTTTCTCTTTTTGCGCCACGCCGAAGCGCTGTTCCTCGTCTATTATTACAAGCCCTATGTTTTTAAAGCTCACATCCTTTGAAATAAGCCTGTGCGTACCTACCACCATATCGAGCCTGCCGCATTTAAGGTCGGCTATTATTTTTGCCTGCTCTTTAGGCGAAACAAAGCGGTTAAGCAGCCCTACCGATACGGGCATTTCCCCGAAACGGCGGATTATTGTGTTATAGTGCTGCATTGCAAGTATGGTTGTGGGAACAAGCAGCGCACACTGCTTGCCCTCGCTTATGCACTTGAAAGCCGCGCGCAGCGCAACCTCTGTTTTGCCGAACCCCACGTCGCCGCAAAGCAGCCTGTCCATAGGCGTTTCGCGCTCCATATCGTGCTTTATTTCGTTAATGCAGCGCAGCTGGTCGTCGGTCTCTTCATATTCAAAGCGGCGTTCAAAGTCATTCTGCAAATCGGTATCGGGGCTGAAGGCGTAGCCCTTTACCGCCATACGATTTGCGTAAAGTGCCGTTAATTGCTTTGCCATATCCTTAACCGCTGCCTTAACGCGCTTGCGGGTCTTCTGCCATTCGCTGCCGCCGAGACGATTAAGTCTCACCCCGCCGTTTTCGGCAGCACCGATGTATTTTGAAACCAAATCAAGCTGCGTTACAGGCACATATAAAACGTCGCTTTTAGCGTATTTTATCTTTATATAATCCTTTGTAACCCCGCCTTGGGTTATGCGGTTAATGCCGTCAAAAACGCCTATTCCGTGCGCCTCGTGCACAACGTAATCGCCCTTTTTAAGCTCATCAAGCGAGCCTATCTCCTGCCCCGCCTTGTGCTTGCGTTTGTGCTTTTTACCCTCGGGGGCTATAAACCTGTGGGTTATAAGCATAAACTTTTGCGAGGGTATTTCAAACCCTGCCGAAAGCCCGCCTGGTATTACCGTAACGCCCGCGGGTGCGGTATCGGCACTCAGTGTATAAACGCTTTGCACCCCGCGCTCGCAAAGCTCGGCGTTTAAAACCTGCGCCGCCCTTTGCTCGCCCGCCAAAATAACCACGTTGCCGCGAATATCCCGCATATATGAAATATCTTCAAGCAGCACCTCAATATCCCCGCCCCAGGCGGTTGAGCGCTTGTAATTGAAATTTATAACCGATTTCGGCTTTATCTCATACGATCCGCGCGGGAAGTTTTCGGCAATAATGCCGTTACCTGCGAAACCGAAAAATTCGGTTTTATCAAGCTGCAGCTTTGCGGTTTTTGAAAACAAATACCCCTCTTCAAGGTAGTTTTCGGTATCGGCTGAAAGCTGAATTTCCATTGATTTAAAGCGCTCCGCCATATTTCCGCTTTCGCTGAGCATTAAAAGCGAATCGCCGAAATATTCAAACACCGTGCCCATGGTATCAAGCAGCGGAATGTACCTATCAGGCGGAATTTTAACGCCGTTTTCAAGCAGCTCCGCGTCCTTTGCCAAAATATCGCGTTGTTTAAGCGTTAAAGCGGGGTTCGGTATTTCCGTTTTTAATTTCGCGACTAATTTCGGCGGGTCGAACATTACTTCCGCCGCGGGGGATATTTCAATTTCGTCCGCGTTTTCTTCGCGCCGCTGCGTTTCGGGGTCGAAATATGAAATACTGTCAATTTCATCGCCCCAGAATTCAATGCGGCAGGGCTTTTCGGAATTTACTGGGAATAAATCGAAAATTCCGCCGCGCACCGAAAACTGTCCCGAGCCCTCGCAAAGCTGACTCCTTGTGTACCCCGCGTTTATAAGGCGTTCCGCCAATTCCGAGGTGTCGGCGCTGTCGCCCGTTTTTAAAGTAAAACGCGAGCTTTTCAGCACTTCGGGCTTTACGGTGTACTGCACCGCCGCGTCAAGCGAAATTGTAAGCAGGTCAAAAGCCCCGTCCGCCACGGCAGACAGGGTGTCTATTCTTTTATGCTCATATTCCTTTGAGTAGCCGCTCAAATCGCCTATACATAAATCCCGCGCGGGAAAATTAAGGCATTTAAGCCCCAAAGCGTTTATATCGCCGCAAAGCTCGGCGGCAGTCGCTTCATCGTGGGTGATTAAAACCACCCGTTTCCCCGTGTGCCCGCGAAGTGATGCCGCAATTATCGCCTTGTGTATGAGCGATAACCCGGTGCAGACTATCGGCAGCCTGCCGCGCTCAACCTCATTTAAGAGTGAGGCGTAATCGGGGTCTTTTTTCAGTACTTCGTTTATTAGTTTCATATTAACCGTTGTATTTGTTCATAGCGCTGTCAATTCCGTGCAGTATTGTTTCTTCTGCCGCGTTTGCCGCCTTTTCAAGCGCCTTTTCAAGGTCTGCGCGCTGCTCTTTCGGAATTTTGCCGAGAACCCAGTCCTTCAAATCGTAATTGCGGTCGGGACGCTCGGAAACGCCTATTTTTATCCGCTTAATATCGTCCGTTCCCATAAGCTCTATAATATCGCGTATTCCGTTGTGACCGCCGTGTGTGCCGCCGCGGCGAATACGAATTTTCCCCACCGCCTGTGTAATATCGTCAAACATTATTATAATGTTCTCGGTGGGAATTTTGTAAAACCGCGCAATAGCGGCTACCGCCCTGCCTGAGTCGTTCATATATGTTTGCGGCTTTGCCAGAATAACGCGGCAGCCACCCAAATTTATTTCGCCGTATTCCGCGTCAAACTTGCGCTTGTTAAAGGTCATATTGTGCTTTTCCGCAAGCCTGTCCGCCGCCATAAAGCCCGCGTTGTGGCGCGTTTCGGCATATTGCAGCCCGGGGTTTCCGAGGCCCGCAATAAGCCATATTTCATTTGTCTTTTTGCCGAACATTTTTATTCCTTAACCAATACCTTTTCAATTTTTCCTATTACTATATTGTGCAAATCGTTATCATACCAGCGCAGCGGCTCTTTATCGGTAAAGCATTCCTCTTTCATCTGCTGAACATACAGTTTTTTGCAGATTATAACGAGCCTTGCCTCATTAAAATACACCGCGCCGCCGTCAAACACGGGGGTCAGCCCCGTTTCGGCGGTCTTATCGGTATCGCGCCCCGATTTTGAACCACACACCTTGTGTATCGCCTTGTTATTGCCGTAAAAGCTTAATGTGAAATAATCGTTTTTATCCACAAGCTCCATTGTGTAGCGCTGCGGGCGGATAACCGCGGCGATGCAGTCGTACCCCCACATTTCACCCATAAAGCCCCAAGAGGCGGTCATCATATTGTATTTTTCCTTTGTGCCGGCGGCTATAAGCGCCCATTCGTCGGCAATGATTTTAATAAAGTTATCCTTAATATCTTTTGCATTTATTTCTTTAAACAAAATTGTCACCTCAAAATTAGATATTAGATGTTAGACATTAGACCGTAGACATATTCCGCATTACGAATTACGAATTCCGCATTATATATTATATGCTTTTTATTCCGTTTGCGCCGTAACGCTTGCAAAATAATCCTCCGCCGCGGCGAATTGTTCGTCTATCAGCCGCCGTTTTTCCTCATCCGCCGTATCAGCCGTTACAATATTAAGTATTTCCGCCTTTGTAACCTCGGTTCTGCCCAAAATAAGGTTTATAAGCTCTTTTGCGTTATCGCGGGTTTTAAGCCGCTCGCAGCATTTTGCCGCAGCAACCACCGTTTTGCCTATAACCTCCGCGCCGTACTCGGTATCGGGCGTTATTCCCGCCTGCTTTATTACCTTTGCTTCAAGTATTTTAAGGGGTGCGGTGGCAGCGCCCTTATTTTCGGCAAGGCGCGCATTTTCCTCTTTAAGCGCTGCAGCCCTGCGTTTTTCTTCTTCAAGCTCGTTTTTCAGCCTTTTAATTTCGCCCTCGGCGGCGGTAAGCCTGTCAAAAAGCTGAATATTCTGTTCAAGCAAAAGTTTTTTTCTCATTAAAACTCACTCTCCAATTATTCGGTGTCCTCTTCCTCAAGTGGAATCTGCTCGCGTAAATCGGCAATTTCGGGTTTTAACTTTTCTACTACCTTTGCGTCGTAAAACTCGTTTTCAAGCGGCAGGTTCTTTTTCTTTACTCGGTAATTAACAAAGTTTTCGATAAGGTAATAAATAACCGCGAACGCCGGCACGCCTATCACCATTCCCGGCACGCCGAACATTCCGCCGCCCACAACAATGGCGAAAACCACCCAAAAGGCTGAAAGCCCGGTTGAGTTGCCCAAAATTTTCGGTCCTAAAAAATTACCGTCAAACGCTTGCAGGCAAATTATGAATATTATAAAATAAACGCCTTTCATGGTGTCGGTTAAAAGTATCAGCGCAGCGCAGGGTATACCGCCGAGGTACGGCCCGAAAACGGGTATAACATTGGTAACCCCCACCGTAACCGCCACAAGCATTGGATATGGCATTTTGAAAACCGTAACGCCTATAAAGCACAGCACGCCTATAATGGCGGAATCGAGCAGCTTGCCGTAAATAAAGCCGCTGAAAATGCTGTGAACCCTTTTGCCCGTGCGCAAAATGCGCTCAACCACGCTGTTTTTAATGCAGGCGAACATTATTTTTCTGAACTGCCGCATTAAAAGCGCCTTATTATAAAGTATGTAAAGCGCGAAAATATATCCCACCGCAAAGTTTTTAATAAAGTTTACAACGCTCCAAACTCCGCTTGCGAAATACGCCGCCATGGAGTTTACATAAGCGGTAAAATCATTTTGCAGCCACTTTTTCTCGTACTCATAAACCGACATTAAAACCTTTTGCAAATCGCTGTTTTTCTCAAATTCGGTGCTGACCCTTTGGGCAAAGTCTTCAAGCTGACCCGGCAAAACCTTTACCATGCTTGAAATACTGTCAATAAACTGCGGCACTATCATATAGAATATCAAAATCAATACGGCGGTAAATGCCGCCAATGCGCCGAAAACGCTGACGCCGCGCGCAACCCTCTTGTAAATATTGTTTTGCAGCTTAATATTTTTCTTTGATAGCTTTAAAAGCCCGCCGTTAATAGCATTTGCAATGGGGTTTACCAGGTAAGCGATTATAAACCCGATTATAACCGGCTCTATTACTCCCAGCAGCTTTTTAAGAAAAGCGAAAATACCGGGCAAACGGTACATAAGAAAGAAAAACACAACGCAGGCGGCAATTACCAAAAACGCCGTAAGACCTGTGTAGAAATATTTAATTCCGAATTTTTCGTTCTTCATTTTTTTCAGTCCTTTTCTTTTTTATCCTGCAAATCAAAAGGAAAACAAGCATTGATAAGGCAATTCCCAGCGCCGCGCCCGAAAAATCTATCATAACATCGCGCACTTCGCCGCTTCTGCCGGGTATGAAAAGCTGATGTATTTCATCGCTTGCGGCGTATAAAAGACAAATACCGCCGCTCAAAGTAAGCCGCAAAGCGAAAAGCAATTTTTCATAGCTGATGAATGTAAGAAAACTTAAAACGCCTAAAATCATATATATGCTGAAATGCGCCGATTTTCTGGCTAAAAACTGCAAAGAAGCGACAATTTCCGTCTGTTCAGCCGCCGGCAGATTATCAAAGCCCGGGTAGAAAATACCGACAATAAGCCTTATAACATTTCCGCTTGTTCCCGATGAGACCGCGGCGTTTTGAGAAGACAGCGAGAATATAAGCGCCATCCATAAAACCAGCGCCGCCGCCGTGATTATTCTAAACGCTGTTTTATTCGCCTTGATAATTGCCCGCCTCCCGAAAACTTAAAAGCCGCCACCTACCGGAAAACCGATAAGCCGGTGACGGCTGAAAAAATTTATTTTACTTTTGTGTAAAATTTCATAGGATTAACAAACGCGCCGTTAACCATAATGCCAAAATGCAGGTGAGGTCCTGTTGAAAAACCGGTACAGCCGACATACCCTATTATCTGCCCGCGCTTTACATGGGCGCCAAGCGAAACCGCAAGGCTTGACATATGCGCATAGTAAGCCGCATACTTTTTACCGTCTGCTCCCTTGCCGTGATATATGGCAACATGATTTCCGTATCCGCCTCCGCAGCCGCAGCTTGAGTTTTTAGGATAATTATGCGGGCACCCCGATACAGCCTTGTAAACGGTGCCGTCGGCTATTGCATAAATCGGAAGACCGTATCTGCCGTTTGAAATATCAACGCCCTGGTGCATCCTGCCCCAACGTTCGCCCCAAGGTGAAGAAATTCTGGTGGTGGTTGTAGGCCACAGGAAAGGTCCGCCGTCATACACGACGTTACCGCCGCTGCCACCGCCGCCTGTACTGCCTCTTAAAATTTCATTGAGTGTTTCTTGCTTATCTTTTAAAGCAGCGTCGGTTGCATTTTTATCGGCTTGCGCGCTTTTTGTATCGCTGTTTATTTTAGAAATAACCGCTTGAATTTCGTCACTTTGCGTTTTTAATTCCTGCTGCTTTTGAGTAATTGTTTTTTTAACAGCCATTTGATTTTCAAGCAGCTTGTTATTTTCCTTTTGCTTTTCTTCAAGCACCTTTACCGCCGCTACAATTTGCTCAATCATTTTTTTATCCTTAGCGGAAACACTGGCGGTAAGCTGCGAAAGCTCTAAAAACTGCGAAAAATCGTCCGCGCCCAAAAGCACCTGAACCTGACTGCCCGTATTGCTCATATAAATAGCGCGCAAACGCTTTTTAAAGGCAGTTTTGTTATTTTCAATTTCGTTGTTTTTCTTTTCAATTTCCGCCTTATTAGCGGCAATTTTAGAGTTAATTGAGGTTATTTGCCTGTTGCAGGCGTCAATTTCCTGCTGAACAAGCGCCATTTTTTGCTCGATTGCGACTTTAAGCTCTTTTTGCTTGCTTGCGTCCTTTTTCAGCGCATTAATTTTTTGCTGCTGTTCGCTTTGCTTTTCCTGCAATCTTTTTATTTCGCTGCGAATCTGAGATTCCGTCGCGGCGGATACCGGAGTAATAGCCACAACGGAAAAAATCATTGCCACAGAAGTAAAAAACGATAAAATTTTAATAAGTTTTGCTTTCATTTTTCCTCCTAAATTGCCGCAAATTCGCTGCCCTCGTGACGGAGATATTTGCTTATCATAATAACGCTGCCGAGAACGCCCGCGAAAATGCCAATGCCTATAAACACAAGTAAAAGCCAGCCTGCCACATCGGAATAATGCACAATATCACTTGTTCCGAGCGTGCCTATAATCGTTTCGGTCGCCACGCGGTAGCAGAAGTACAAAAGCCCCTCCGCTATAAGCGCGGAAACCACGCCTATTAACATACCCTCAACAACAAAGGGTATTCTTACAAACGAATCGGTAGCGCCCACCGCTTTCATAATGCTTATTTCCAGCTTGCGGTTATACATAGTAACCCTTATTGTGTTGGAAACTATAACAAGCGCTATTACCATAAGTATTGCGATTATCCAAAAGCCCGCAATACCTATTCCCTTTTTAATGGCAGTAATTTTTTCCGCTAAGTCGCTCTGCGACTGAATATCGCTTATACCGTCAAATTTCTTTATCTGCTCAACCGTTTCGTCAAAGCGGGACATATCTTTCATTTGAATTTTTGCCGCGCCCGACATAGGGTTGCCGTTTTTTTCATCAAGGAATGAAAAATAGCTTTCCTGCCCTTCAAGCATTGACTTTTTAACGCTTTCAAGACCTTCTTCGGGCGAAACATAGGTAACGGACGCTACATTATCAAGCTTTGCTATTTCATCGCAAAGCGCTTTTGCCTCTTCTTCGCTGTGAACAATATAATCGCTCTGCTTTACGCCGTTTTCGTCAGCCTTTTCATCACCCGAAGTGCTCTCAGTACCGCCCGTAGCAGACGAAGTGGTGCTGTCCGAAGACGCAGCTGCCGAGGAACTCTTAGAGGATGTATCGGACGAAACATCCTTATCCCCGTAAAGCGCCCAGCTGTAATCCTTCATATACGCCATTACAACGTTTTGCTGCTCTAAATTTCCTACCGCTTTATTCACGTTTTCGGAAATAAGAATTGCAAGCCCTATTATAACCATACAGGCAACCAAAACGCCTACCGACGCTAAGGACATAAGGCGGTTTACCCATGTGTTTTTAACTCCCTCACCGACGAGGTATTTTACACTTCCCATTTTCATCAGAAATTACCTCCGGCATTATCTGCTACAATTCTTCCGCCGTCAAGCATAATAACGCGGTGGTGGAAATCGCGCACAAGGTTGTGGTCGTGCGTAACCATAAGCACGGTTGTGCCGCGGTTGTTAATTTCGGTCAGTAACGATACTATTTCATAGGACATATTGGGGTCTACGTTACCCGTAGGCTCGTCCGCAATAATAAGGTCGGGCGAGTTTACAAGTGCGCGCGCCAAGCCCACGCGCTGCTGCTCGCCGCCCGAAAGCTGTGCCGGCATTGAGCGGGCTTTATTGCCGAGACCCACCTTTGAAAGCGCCTTTGAAACCTCGCGGCGAACATCTCTGCCCGAGGCGCCCACAACGTGCATTGCAAACGCAACGTTCTGAAAAACGTTCATGGTGGGTATTAAGCGGAAATCCTGAAACACTATGCCCATAGTGCGGCGCAGCATAGGCACCTGCTTGCGCGGCATTTTGGTAAGGTTAAAGCCGTTTACGGTAATAATTCCCGTGTTAGCCTTTTCCTCGCGCATAATAAGCTTCATAAAGGTACTTTTACCCGCGCCCGACGAGCCGACTACGAAAACAAACTCGCCGTTGTTTATTGTAATATTAACATCCTCAAGGGCGTGCGTACCGGTGGGGTAGGTTTTTGAAACGCCGCGGAATTCTATTATCGGCGCAGTATTCGCCGGTTCTTCACGGTTAAGGAGTATTTCTTCCATTTACTGACAGTTCCACACTTTCAATTAGTACTTAATGGGGTTGCTCTTTAAGTATTTATTAACCATAAGGGCAATTTTAAAGATGATTGCGTGGTCAAATTCACGCAGGTCAAGTCCCGTTATCTTCTTTATCTTTTCAAGTCTGTAAACCAGGGTATTGCGGTGAACAAACAGCTTTCTGGAGGTCTCAGAAACATTGAGGTTATTCTCAAAGAAACGCTGAATGGTAAACAGGGTTTCCTGGTCAAGGCTCTCAATTGAGCCTCGCTTGAAAACTTCCTTTAAGAAGGTTTCGCAAAGGGTTGTAGGCAGCTGATAAATAAGTCTTGCAATACCCAAGTTATCGTAAGAAATAATGGTCTTTTCGGTATCAAACACCTTGCCGACCTCAAGCGCCGCCTGAGCCTCCTTAAAGGAGCGAGCAAGGTCTTTAAGTGTATCAACCGTTGTACCTATACCCACTACAACATGAGCGTAGAACTCGCCCGAAATAGTATCGGCAATGGTGGAAGCCAGCTTTTCAATTGTTTTAGAGTCGATTCCCGGCTTTGTTTCCTTAACAAGCGCAATATCGGTTTCGTTAATGTTTATAACAAAATCCTTAGACTTGTCCGGGAAAAGGTTCTGAACCACGTCATAAATAGAAACATCGTGTGTTTCAACCCCGCGAATGAGTATTACCGTGCGCGAAACATCGGAATTAAAGTAAAGCTCGCGCGCCTTTAGGTATATATCTCCCGGCAGAATATTATCAAGTATTATGTTCTTGATAAAGTTGCTGCGGTCGTATTTCTCATCATAATAAAACTTGATGTTTGCAAAGGAAACAGCCAAAACAGCCGCATATTTCGCCGCTATAACATCGTCGCCCTCAACAAAAACTATGTAGTTTGTTCCCTGTGTTGTGCCGAGGCTCTTAAAGGTATAGCCGCCGTTCACATAAACATCCGCCGAGGGAACCGAGAAAGAGTCGATATTCTCCCCTATTCTGCCCAGCTCGCTGCAAGCAATAACGGTAAAATTTTCGTCAATAACGCCGAAAGTGCGGTCTACCGCGTCCTTCATCTGATGGATTACGCCTTGAAAAAGACGGTTTGACATATTATACACATCCCTTAAAATAAATAGAATATTACTAATATCTATATTTTACACAATTACGGGTCATTTTGCAAGTGATAATCGAGAAAATACATAAAAAAGTTACAAAATCATTACAGGTGACGAAAATCAGGGGTATCAAATTGTAGATTATACACCAAAAACCTTCGTTTTTTGCTTGACATTTCCAATTTTTAATGTTAAACTCAACTAAGCTTAGGAGAAAACGGTAGCATGAAGAATAAAAATAAATTCGCCGGAGC
>URPQ01000026.1 GCA_900549755.1 uncultured Oscillospiraceae bacterium | reverse complement strand
GGGCATTTCAGCGGCAGAATTACCGCGGGAATAGTAGCCGCAGGCGCGGTTGCAATCTCGGCGCTTAAAAATAAGGGCATATATATAGGCACGCACATTAAAAGCATAGCAGGGGTAGCAGACCGCGAATTCCGGAATATCGCGGACGATATAAAGGCACTGTCGCAAAAGGAATTTGCCGTGCTGGACGAGGACATTAAGGAAAAAATGATAAGTGAGATAACCGCCGCCAAAGCGGACGGCGACAGCGTGGGCGGTGTGCTTGAAACCGCGGTTATCGGCTTGCCGTCAGGCGTCGGCGAGCCGTGGTTCGGCGGGGTGGAAAACGTGCTTTCTTCAGCGCTTTTCGCCGTGCCTGCGGTAAAGGGCGTTGAGTTCGGCGCGGGCTTTGCGCTTGCTAATATGCGCGGCAGCGCCGCCAATGATGAATTTTTCTGCGCGGACGGTAAAATTACCACCGCCACCAACAATAACGGCGGCATAAACGGTGGAATTACTAACGGTATGCCGGTTGTTTTCCGCTGCGCGGTAAAGCCCACACCCACAATTCACAAAGAGCAGAACACGGTGGATTTTATAAAGAATGAAAACGTTAAAATTACGGCGGGCGGCAGGCATGACCCCTGTATTGTCCACCGCGCGCGCGTGGTAATAGACAGTGTTACCGCAATAGCGCTTTGCGATATGCTGGCGGGCAGATTCGGTACTGATTGGTTGGGTGAATAAATGGAATACGGCTGTATAGGGGAAAAGCTTTCACACAGCTTTTCAAAAATAATTCACGCAAGGCTGGCGGACTATAATTACGAGCTTTGCGAAATACCGCGCGGCGAATTGGATAGCTTTATGAAAAAAGCCGATTTTAAGGCGATAAACGTTACAATTCCTTATAAACAGGCGGTTATACCTTATTTGTATTATATAAGCGACACCGCAAAAAAAATAGGCGCGGTAAACACCGTAGTTAATAAAAACGGCAAATTATACGGCTATAATACCGATTTTTCGGGGCTGCGCTCGTTAATACTCCGTCAGGGAGCGGATCTAAAGGGCGGAAAAGCGCTTATTTTAGGCTCGGGCGGCACTTCAAAAACCGCCGCGGCGGTAGCCGAGGATTTGGGCGCAAAGGAAATATACCGCGTTTCAAGATCGGGTGCGGACGGCGCTATAACCTATAATGATGCTTATAAAAAACACAGTGATGCCACTGCTATAATTAACACCACCCCCTGCGGAATGTACCCGAATATAGGCGTTTCGGCAATAGATCTAAGTCGTTTTGAAAATGTGAAAAGCGTTACCGACGCGGTTTACAATCCGCTTTCAAGCGCGCTTGTTATATCGGCGCGCGAAAGGGGAATAAACGCAACGGGCGGGCGTTATATGCTGGTTTCTCAAGCGGCATACGCGGTGGAAAAATTTACGGGTGGAAGCATATCCGCAGATAAAACCGAAGAGGTCTACCGCGGGATTTTAAGGGATAAAAAGAATATTGTGCTTATAGGTATGCCGGGCTGCGGCAAGACTACAATCGGTAAAATATTAGCCGATGAGCTTAACAAAGATTTTACCGATACCGACGATGAAATTATAAAACGCATAAATATGCCCATAGCCGATTATTTTGCAAAGCACGGCGAAGAAAGTTTCAGGCGTGTAGAAAGCGAAGTTATAAAAGAAATTTCGGCTTGCCAGTCATCGGTTATCGCAACGGGCGGCGGGGCGGTTTTAAACCCCGATAACATAAGGCTTTTAAAGGAAAACGGAACGGTTATATTTATCGACCGCCCGCTTGAAAAATTGGTAACCACGGCGGATCGCCCGCTTTCTTCAAACAAAGAACTGCTCGAAAAGCGATATAAGGAAAGATACGGCTTGTATTGCGCCGCTGCCGATATTAAAATTGACGCAGTGAGTCGAATAGAGCAAAACGTTAAAAATATTAAAGAGGTCTTTATAAATGAAAATACTTGTAATTAACGGGCCGAATATAAATATGTTAGGCATAAGAGAACCCGGTATTTACGGCAGCGACAGCTTTGAAACGCTTTGCAATAACGTAAAAGAACACGCTGAAAAGGCAGGAATTGAGGTAAAGCTCTTCCAGTCTAACCACGAGGGCGCGCTTGTAGACGAAATTCAGGCGGCTTACGGCAAGTTTGACGGCATAGTTATAAACCCCGGCGCATACACGCACACAAGCATAGCGCTGTTAGACGCAGTAAAGGCGGTTTCAATACCGACGGTTGAGGTACATATTTCGGATGTTTCGTCTCGCGAGGATTTCAGGCAGATAAGCTATATAAGAAAGGCTTGCGTTAAAACGATATGCGGGCACGGTATTGCGGGATATACCGAGGCAATAGATTACTTAATTAAGGAATACGGCGATAAAAAATGATAGCAACCATTGAAAAAGGAACGGCATACGGCAGGGTGGAGGCGCCGCCCTCAAAAAGCGTTTCTCACAGATATTTAATTTGCGGCGCGCTGTCAGGCGGCAGCGTTATAGAAAACGTTGCATTTTCAGAGGATATTAAGGCAACTCTTAATTGCTTGAGCGCCTTGGGCGCCGAATATGAAATTGACGGAAGCACGGTTAAAATAGGCGGAATATCGCCCGATAAAGCTGTTAAGTGCGCAGAGCTTTTCTGCAATGAATCGGGCAGTACGTTAAGGTTTTTAATTCCGCTTTGTCTTCTTTTCGGGCAGAAAATTACACTTAAAGGTACAGAAAGGCTTATGAGCCGCTCGCTTGCGGTTTATAAGGAAATGTGCCTATCGCAGGGTATAGAATTTACGGAAGATAAAGAAAGCGTTACGGTATGCGGCAAGCTGACGCCGGGTAAATACTCAGTAAGGGGTGATGTTTCAAGTCAGTTTATCTCGGGACTTATGTTCGCACTGCCGCTGCTTCCCGATGACAGTATAATTGATATAATGGGCGCGCTTGAAAGCGGCTCATACCTCGGTATGACGGTAAAGGCGCTTGCCGAATTTGGTGTGAGAATAAGCCGGACAGACGAGCACACCATATTTATAAAGGGCAGCCAGACCTACAAGCCGCGCACACTGCGTGTTGAGGGCGATTACTCCAACGCCGCGTTTTTTGAGGCGTTCAACTCGGTAGGCGGCAATGTGGCGGTTGCAGGGCTTAAAAAGGACACCAGCCAAGGCGACGTGGTTTACAGAAAGCTTTTCGGTAAATTGGTGCGTGGCTGCCCCGAAATAGATATTTCCGATTGCCCCGATTTAGCGCCCATTTTAATGGCGGTTGCAGCGGCGAATAACGGCGTAAAGCTAATAGGCACACACCGCCTTAAAATAAAGGAAAGCGACAGGGGCGCCGCCATGGCGGAGGAACTTGCAAAGTTCGGGTGCAACACCGAAGTATGGGAAAACGAGATAACGGTGCACCCGCGCGTGCTTAAAACGCCCGAGCTGCCGCTGTCTGCACATAACGACCACAGAATAGTAATGGCGCTTTCTCTTCTTTGCAGCATAACGGGCGGCAGCATTTACGGGGCAGAGGCGGTAAATAAAAGTTTTCCCGATTATTTCCGTAAACTTGCTTCCCTCGGCATAAAGGTTGAAGAAAAATGAAGTTAAGTAAAGATACAAATATTTTAATAGTAGGCTTAGGGTTACTTGGCGGCAGCTACGCCGAGGCGCTAACAAACGCGGGATATACCGTGAACGCCGTAACCAAAGAGCAATCTTCGGTTGATTTCGCGCTTGAAAAAGGTATAATAAAATACGGCACAACAAAGCTTGAAGAAAGCATTATTTCCGCCGCAGATTTGGTTATATTCGCGCTTTACCCTCACGTTTTCACCGATTGGATAGAAAAAAATCAGCATTTATTAAAATCGGGAGCGGTTATAACCGACGTTACGGGGGTTAAGGGCTGCATTGTTTATAAAATTCAGGAAATGCTCCGCCCCGATGTTGAGTTTATAGCCGCGCACCCCATGGCGGGGCGCGAGGTGTGCGGGGTGGAAAACAGCGATTCGGGCATTTTTAAGGGTGCTAACTACATAGTGGTTCCCACTGAGAAAAACACCGCGGGCGCAATAGAGCTTTGCCGCGATTTGGGCAAAAAATTAGGTTTTCACCGCGTGGCGGAATTATCTCCCGAAAAGCATGACGAAATGATAGCGTTTCTTTCCCAGCTTACCCACTGCATAGCGGTAACTCTTATGTGCTGCAACAACACGCCCGACCTTGAATATTACACGGGCGACTCCTTCCGTGACCTGACGCGCATAGCGCGGATAAACGACGAAATGTGGAGCGAGCTGTTTTTGGATAACAAAGATATGCTGCTTGCTGAAATGCGCAGCTTTAAGCAAAGCTTTGAGGAGCTTTACGAAAAAATAGAGACAGGCGACCGAGACGGAATACGCGAAATGATGCGGCTTTCCACCGAGCGCAGAAAGCGCTTTAACAAGCATTTATAAGGGGAAAAAGACTATGAATATGAAATTTTTAAGAAAGCTGCCCATACCGCAGCAGATAAAGGCACGCTACCCCGTATCTGAGCAGGACGCGGCGGTGAAGGCTGCGCGCGACGAGGAGCTTAAAAACATTTTTGCGGGGAAATCGGATAAATTTATTTTGGTGATAGGCCCCTGCTCGGCAGACAGCCGCGAGCCTGTGCTCGATTATATTTCACGGCTTAAAAAGGTGCAGGACGAGGTAAAGGATAAAATACTTATAGTTCCGCGCATTTACACCAACAAGCCGCGCACAACTGGCGACGGCTATAAGGGAATGCTGCACCAGCCGAACCCCGATGAAACGCCCGATATGCTAAAAGGCATTGTCGCGATAAGAGACTTACATATGGCGGCGCTGCATGATTACGGCTTTTCCTGCGCGGACGAAATGCTCTACCCCGATAACCACCGCTATTTATCCGACCTGCTTTCCTATGTTGCAATAGGCGCGCGTTCGGTTGAAAATCAGCAGCACAGGCTTACCGCCAGCGGACTCGATATACCCGTGGGCATGAAAAACCCCACAAGCGGCGACCTTAGCATTATGATGAACTCAATAACCGCCGCGCAGCACAGCCACACCTTTATATACCGCGGGTGGGAGGTTGTAAGCGAGGGCAACCCCTACGCACATTCCATTTTACGCGGATATATTGATTTTGCGGGCAAAAACGTATCCAATTACCACTATGAAGACCTTGTAAAGCTGCACGAGCTGTATGCCGAAACATCCCTTGTAAACCCTGCCGCAATAGTTGATACCAACCATGCAAACTCGGGCAAACAGTATTTAGAGCAGATAAGAATTGCAAAGGACGTAGTTTACAGCTGCAACCACAATAAGGATATACGCTCAATGGTTAAGGGGCTTATGATTGAAAGCTACATTGAGGACGGCGCGCAGAAAATAGGCGAGCATATTTACGGTAAATCCATAACCGACCCCTGCCTCGGTTGGGTAAAATCCGAAAAGCTTATTTATATGATAGCGGATAAGCTGCATTGATATGAAATTTATTTTGTTTCATCTAATTACATTCATACCTTTTTAATCTAAAAGTTTTGTATCTGCATAGCTTGTTGCAGTAAGGGTTTCCAAAGGGAAGTTTGTCCCTTTGGCTGTTTAGGAGGGTCTGGGAACCCAATCTGAAGGGTTCCCAGCGGTTCTTTTCCATATTTCTGTCCGTACAGAAATATGGTGCCTGCGCGGCATGAGCGCATAATTTGTAATTATTATAAAAAATTACGGTTTGCACCTGCTGCAGGGCTTATACCCCTCATTTACTGCCTCATCGCGGGTTTTAAACGACACCTTATTTTCATCTTTCAGCTTTTTGGCAGACGAGCAATCGGGCGTATGGAATTTTTTAGAATTTGAATTTCCTATGTACGCCGTAGCTGCGGTTTCGTTGTGTCTGGGCTTTGTGGGCACTGTGCTGTCGGCGGGTATTTCGTCGGGCATAGAGCCGCTGCCGCCCGGGCGGTAGCCGTTTACGGTGTCGTCGGTCGGGTAATTTACGGTTATTTCGGCGTGTGAATCGTTATTCTTAACATTTGAGGTGTTGCACCCGCAAAGAATAACGGGTATAATAAGCAGTGCAAGTAATTTTCTTTTCATAAACAGAATTTCCCCTTATTTTTTGGTACGGAGGCTTTTAATGGACGACCGTGACGATATTTCAAGACTTTCGCGGCTGAAAAAACGCGCTAATCGGCTGCCGCTGCTGCCGGGCGTTTATATAATGAAAAATAAGAACGATGAAATTATATACATCGGTAAAGCAAAGGCGCTTAAAAACCGCGTTACGCAGTATTTCGGCGGCGGCTCGGGGCACACCGCAAAGGTGCGCAAAATGGTCTCCAACGTCGATCACTTTGAGTATATTGTGTGCGACAGCGAGTTTGAGGCACTTATTCTCGAAAACTCGCTTATAAAGCAGAATCAGCCGAAATACAACATACTTTTAAAGGACGATAAGGGCTACTCCTATGTTAAAATAACAAACGATAAATGGAAAAAGATAACCTTTTCGCGCTCTGCAGATAAAAGAGGCGAGTATATAGGGCCTTATTCATCGCTTTATGTGGTTAAGGAAACGGTGGACGAGGCGCGAAAGATTTTCAAGCTGCCCGATTGCAGCAGGAGCTTTGATAAACCCTCAAAGCCCTGCCTTAATTACCACATCGGCATATGCGACGCGCCCTGCCGCGGAAAAATGAGCCTTGGCAGTTACCTTGAAAACGTAAACGCCGCGGTGGATTTTATAAAGCACGGCGGAGCGGACAGTGAAACCGAGGCGGAACTAAACGAAAAAATGCTTGCCGCCGCCGAAAGGCTGGATTTTGAAACGGCGGCAAAGCTGCGCGACCGTATAAACGCAATGAAACGGATAAGGGAAAAGCAAAAGGTGGTTCGCGCGACCTATAAAAGTGAGGATGTTATCGCGTCCGCCCTGCTCGGCGAGACTGCGGCGGTAAGCGTTTTCATTTTCAGAAACTACCGCCTTAGCGATAAGCAGGTGTTTTTATTTGACGGAATATCCGACAGGGAAAGCCTTTACGAGGAATTTTTGCAGCGCTACTATCTTGAAAAGGAAGATATACCCGCGCGCGTGTTAATAGATGTTTCGGCGGACTTTTCCGCCACCGGGCGCTGGCTTACCGAAAAATCGGGGCATAATGTAAGCTTTATAAACCCAAAGCTCGGCGAGCAAAAGGCGCTGCTTGATATGTGCCTTAACAACGCGGCTGAAACGCTCTCGCAAAAAGCGGAAAGAACAGGGCGCGAAATGTCGGTGCTGGATGAGCTGGCGCGCCTTTTGGGGCTGCCCTCTGCGCCGCGGTATATTGAGGCTTACGATATTTCAAACACGGCGGGCAGCGAAAACGTTGCGGGAATGATAGTGTATAAGGACGGCAGACCCTTTAAGCCCGCGTATAAGCGCTTTAAAATAAAGAGCTTTTTGGGGCAGGATGATTTCCGCTCTATGGCGGAGGTGCTTGACCGCCGCTTTACCGAGTACGAAAAGGGCGAGGACGAGGGTTTTGCGGTATTGCCCGATTTAATATTGCTTGACGGCGGCTTGGGGCAAATGTCCGCCGTGCGTCCCGTGCTTGAAAAGCACGGAATTACCGTTCCGCTTTTCGGTATGGTAAAGGACTCAAAGCACCGCACCCGCGCCATAGCCGCCGAGGGCGGGGATATAAGCATTAAATCAAACCGCGCGGCGTTTACCTTTATTACAGGCATACAGGATGAGGTCCACCGCTTTGCGATAGGCTACCATAAGAAGCGAAGAAGTAAAAGTATGCTGGCAAGCGAGCTTACCGAAATTGAGGGTATAGGCAAAGCCCGCGCCGCCGCGCTGCTGAAGCACTTTAAAACGGTTAAGGCGATAAAGGCGGCAACTGCGGATGAATTGGCGGCAGCCCCCGGAATGACCAAAGCGGCGGCGGACGCCGTGTATAAACATTTTCATGAGGAATTATAAATGGGAAAAACACTTGAAAAGCATACCGAAATTGAGCGGAGCATAATAAAAAAATTTCGCAAGACGATATGGAATAATTTTATAGGCGCGGTAAAGGAATACGAGCTTATCGCCCCCGGCGATAAAATAGCCGTTTGTATTTCGGGCGGAAAGGATTCAATGCTGCTTGCAAAATGCGTTCAGCAGCTGCAGCGCCACAGCGAAATACCCTTTGAGGCCGAGTATATTGTAATGGACCCCGGCTATAACGCCGAAAACCGAGCGCTTATAGAGCACAACGCGAAATTGATGGATATACCGATATATATTTTTGAAAGCGATATTTTCTCGGTTACCGAGCGTGCGGGCGGCTCGCCCTGCTACCTTTGCGCCAGAATGAGGCGCGGCTGCCTTTACAGTAAGGCAAAGGAGCTCGGCTGCAACAAAATAGCGCTGGGGCATCATTTTAACGACGTTATTGAAACGGTGCTTATGAGTATGATGTATTCATCCGAAATAAAGACCATGCCGCCGAAATTACACAGCACCAATTTTGAGGGTATGGAGCTTATACGCCCGCTTTATAAGGTAAAGGAAAAGGATATTATTGCTTTTTCAAATTATAACGGGCTTAAATTTCTGCAATGCGCCTGCAAATTTACCGAGAACAGCGCCCATAACGAGGGGCTTTCAAAGCGCAAGGAAATAAAGGCGCTTATAGAGGATATTAAAAAGGTAAACCCGAATGTGGACGATAACATTTTCCGCAGTATACATAACGTAAATATGGCTACCATACCCGGCTGGCGCGACCGCGATTCGGGCACCTTACACAGCTTTACAGAAAACTATTAGACCGATAATTTAGTCTCGCGGGCGTAAAAGAATATATACTGCTGCGCAATGCCTGCGTAGGGCTTTGCCTCATCAGGCAGTTCACCCCCGAAAAGCGCCTGCATGGCGCGCTTTATCCACACGTCCTTGGGGAATGCGTCAATATGGCAGAGCGAGAAAAGCAGCGCGCAATCGGCAACTTTTGGTCCTACGCCCTTTATTTTCATAAGCTCGTCGCGGGCGGCGTTGGTTGATAACGCTTTAAGCCTTTCAAGGTCAATTTCACCCGACGATATTTTCTGCGCCGCGTCAAGTATATATTTCGCTCTGAAACCGCTGCGCAGCACCGCTAAATCTTCAAGCGAACACGCCGCTATTCTTTCGGCGGTGGGGAAAGCGCGGTAGTCGCCTTTATCCTCGCCGAAGTTATCGCACAGGCGGCTTATAATGCCCTTAATGCGCTTTATGTTGTTGTTTTGGGATATTATAAAGGAGCAAAGCGTTTCCCACGGCTCTTGGTTTAAAATTCTTATGCCGAAGGAATACTCCGCCGCGCTTTTCAGTATCTCGTTTTTACTTAAATTTTTATTTACCGTGCAGTAATCTCTGTCAAGGTCAAAATACTTTCGCCATATGCTTTCAAAGTCGTGTTCGGTCGTGTTAAAAAGCACCAGTGTGCCGTCTGCTTCTTTGCAAAGCTCTAAATATTTCCCGTAGGCTACGCCGTGCCATACGCCGTTTTCCTTTTCCTCCCAGCGGAAAGCCTGACCGCAGTCAAGCGTGTGCGGCAGGTCAATGCCGTCGGGCACGGTTATGTAAGCGTTGTTGTTTTTATACTTTACAGTAAACATATAATCACCGAAATAGATTATACTCTTTTTCGACAATAATATCAATAAAAAACAGGAGAAAAAATTATGAGAGACGATATTTGCACCATACCGGTAAGCGAGGTTTTCGAGCATAACGACGGCTGCCCCATATGCCGTATGCGCGATACCATTGAAGAACGAATGACCGATTATATTTTAGGCGACGCCATGATGGAGCCCGACGTGAGAATCGAGACCAACAAAACAGGCTTTTGCGAGCACCACTATAATAATATGATGTCGCGCAGGGGGCGTCTGCAATTGGCGCTTATGCTCCAGACCCACATTAACGAGATAAACGGCGAAATTTTCAAGAAAAAGCTTTTCAATACCGACAGTAAAAAAACAGGAAACGCCAAAAACATAACCGACTCCTGCTTTATCTGCTCAAAAATAGAGTGGGGGCTTTCCCGAATGATCGAGACGGTTTACCGCTGCTACGAAACGCAAAAGGATTTCCGCGATATGTTCAATTCGCAAAGTATGTTTTGCCTGCCGCATTACGAGCGGCTGCTCGGCGGCGCCTCAAAGCGCAATATGAAATCATATTATCCGGAATTTTCCGAAAACCTTAACCGCATAACCGGCGAATACTCAAAATCGCTTTATGACGATTTGTCAAAATATTGCACAATGTATGATTACCGCAGCCGCGACGGTGAGACCGATTGGGGAAACAGCCGCGACGCGGTGGAGCGCACGGTCGCGTTTTTAAACGGGAGAATTTATAAAGAGGAATAAGAGCTTACTTTATATTAAAGTACAGGTGGGGGATAATATGTTCAAATAAGGACACCGTCTTGTATAAAATGCAGCAAAGAATGTGTTACGACGCGCCGTGCAACAAGACTATATTCGGATTTGATTTATATAGTAGTGTGGTATTCATTTTAGGGAAGCCGACAAGGTTGTGAGAGGATTTTATCTTGCGGAAACGGAAGATAATCATTACAGGGGCAACCCAATACGCGTTTGTTTTTTCGGAAAATTTACGGAGGAAGATGAAACGCAGTTTTTTGATGTATATATTTATCCCAGAATTGGTGAAATAATATTTTTAATCGGTGCCTTTTTCGGTGCGTTGTTGTACGGCAATGCAATAACTTCGGTATTTGCAACAGTGGTTGTATGCATCTTCGGAAAGGGCTATTACGATATGATCGTACAGTGTAAAAGAATGTTCAGTGAAATAATAGGTTGATTTTTTATTATCTGTTTTGTAGAGCGGGTTGCAATTTTACATCTAATTAACATAAAACCTTATATTTGCAACCGCGGTGGATAACTCACCCCGTTTTATGCCCACTTAATCCACTTTTCCACCGAGTTATCCACTTTTTTATGTCAACTTGAATATTTTCCCATATTTTCGTCCACAATATTTACAGCTTGAAAAGAGGGGCGAAAATATGGTAAAAGGTGTAAGCAAAACGGTAATTGTTGTAAATAATACGGGCAGTAAGCTCTTTGAAAAAATTGTGTTTTACGTCACGCCGGAGTACGGCACTTTAAGCGCAAAGCAGCTTAAAAAAGCGGCGAGCAGCTTTTCGTTTCACTATGACGACAGCTGCCGCCCGAAAACCGTAAGAAACAGGATAAAGCGCAAAAGGCAGATACGCCTTTTAATAGCCGCCGCAGCGACAATAATTATAGGCGCGGTGGTTTTAGCCATAATTTTGTAAATAAACTATTAAAAATGCGGGAAGACGTTTTGTCCTCTTGCATTTATTTTTTTTATAGTTTATAATAGATATTAACTAAAAAGAGGTGCTGAAATGAAGGAAAATTTTAAAACCGGCGCAAAGCTTTTTTTAAAGCTAATAGTCGTTAATATTATGTGCTTTTTCGTGGTTATGTCGTTCAGCGTGCTGGCAACGGCGGCATTTACCAAAAACGTGGGGTATAAGGCTTACGGTACTTCAAGCGATTCGAGCGAGCCGCAGGAGCTTTATACATATTATTACGCCGACGGCGACGACACGAAAAAAGCGGAATACGAGGGCAGGGGCTTCACCGTAAGTGAATCCAAGATTCGCTCGGAAATGACAAAGGGCGGAACTGCGGCGTTTCTTGCGGTATCGCAGATATTTTGTATTTTAATACTTTTTTCATTTATTTACCCGAATATCTGGCATATCGGCACGACCGACAGCAACCTTGTGAAATTCAAGCATAAGGCGGAGGATAAGCTGAAAGGGCTTAAAATCGGGCTTATAGCGATTGTTCCGGAATACTTGTTTTTACTCTTTGTGATTATTGCAAAGGCAGGTGTATCGCCTAAATTTCCGGTGGTGCTGCTTAAATTTTTAAACGCGGCGTTTTATTCGCTCACACAGGTAATCTGCGGCAGCGCCGTTCACGTTTCCGAGCTTTCGGTTATAAGGCTTATACTTTTGCTTTTACTGCCGCTTGTAATACCGGCGGTAAGCTGTGTTTCATACATTTTGGGCTATAAGAATTTCTCTTTGGGAGAAAAACTTATCTACAAGAAAAAATAAGATAGGGGAAAATTAAATGGCAGGCTTTTTCGGCTTATTCAATTATGAAAAGGAAGGACCGGGAATTTCAAAAAACGCGCCCAAGAAAAAGGGCTTTATAGTTTTTTTTGAAACCTTTTTCCGCAATTTCTGGAAATTCATAGTAATAAATCTGGTTTACGGGCTTATATCACTCCCGGTTTTAACAAACGGGCTGGCGTCCGCCGGGCTTACCAATGTAACGCGCAATATCGCGCGGGATAAGCATTCGTTCGGCGTGAGCGACTTGTGGGATACGGTTAAGAAAAACTGGAAACAGGCGCTGCCCGCGGGCATAATAAAGCTCGTGATTTATATTGTTCTCGGGTTTGACGTTTATTTCTTCTATTTCGGCAGCAAGGGCATAATGTCAACAATAGGTCTCGGCATATCGCTTTGCATGCTATTTATATTCACGGTGATGGATTACTTTGTATGGACGCTTATAATCACCTTTAAGTTTTCATTAAAGCAGATTTACCGCAACAGCTTTAAATTTGTTTTTATAAATATGAAAATGAATTTAGTCTGCTTTTTCTCAATTCTGCTGGTTTACGCCGCGAATGTGGGAATACTCTTCCTTGCGTCGGATTATTACATTGTGGCGCTTACCTTTGAAATATTGCTTTACTTTCTTTTGTTCCCGTCGTTCAGGTTTTTGCTGGTTCAGTTCTGCACATTCCCATCAATTAAAAAGTGCATAATCGATCCGTATTACCGCGACCACCCGGATGAGGATTTGGATAAACGCCGCGATCTTGGTATTGAGGTTGAGGAAAAGAAGCCCGAAAAAACCGAGGACGGGGAAGAAAGCGACGAAGAACCCGAAAACGTTTTTGAAGACTAATTTTAAAGACTTGCTCATATACTCAAAACAGGGAGTGAGAGTGTATGAATTGCAAAATTGCGGATCTTCGCAACAAGCAGGTGGTTTGCGTTAAAAACGGCTGTGTTTTAGGCTATGTTTACGATGTGGAGTTCAACACGGCAAACGGCTCTTTAAGCGCGCTTGTAATACCGGGCAGACCGCGCGCCTTGGGGCTTTTCGGGCATGATGAGGATATAATAATCCCCTGGTCGGAAATTGAGGTTATAGGGCAGGAAACAATACTTGTAAACACCGATTCCGAGCGGTATATTTCCAAACCGCAAAAAGGTTTTTTCGGCTGAAATATTTGTTAAATTATTTATATGAAAAATGCGCAAAATAATTCAGGGAAGTGATTTTTCTTGAAAATTTTGCGCGTTTTTTTTAAGTGTGTTTTTATACTCGCGCTGCTGCTTGATATTGCGGTTTTCGGCGCGGTTATATATCTTAACGGAAGCATAAGCGATGATTATAAAATAAAAAAAGGGGACGGGCTTACCTTTAATACCGCCGTTCCGATTACCGCCGAGTACGAGGGCTTAAAGCTATCGCAAACCGGCAAGACCGAAAAAATAGGCGAGGAATTTGACGTTAAGCTGAAAGCGTTCGGAATAATTCCGTTCACCACCGTTAACGTTGAGGTGGTGGACGAGCTGCACGTTTCGGTTTTGGGCACGCCGTTCGGTATGAAACTTTATACCGACGGGGTACTGGTAATTGATATTACAACGGTTGAAACCGCGTCGGGCAGCGTATGCCCCGGGGAAAACGCAGGGGTGAAAAAAGGCGATTATATCCTCTCGGCAGACGGCAAGCAGGTGCTTACGAACGAGGAATTAAGCGCCGCCGTGGCGGCATCCGGCGGAAACAGAATAAAGCTTGTAATAAAGCGCGGCGGCGTGCAAAAAACGGTGTATGTAACGCCCGCGCTCTCAAAAGAAACGGGTAGCTACCGTATAGGGCTTTGGGTGCGCGACAGCTCTGCGGGAATAGGCACGCTCACATTTTACAGCCCCGCAACAGGCGTGGTTTGCGGGTTAGGTCACGGCGTGTGCGATGAGGACACGGGCGACCTTTTGGAGCTTAAAAACGGCGAGCTTGTATCCGCCGAGATAATATCGGTTGAAAAGGGGAGCAGCGGCAGCCCCGGGCAGTTAAAAGGGAAATTTACCTACGGCACAATAGGCAAGTTCGACTGTAATTCCGAAAAAGGCGTTTACAGCGTTTTAAAGGGCAAATTAGGCTTTTCACGCCTTACCGAAACAGCGCTGAAGCAGGAGGTAAAGGACGGCGAGGCGCAAATTCTCTGCACGGTAGAGGGCAAGGAGCCGAAGCTCTATTCCTGCCGCGTTAAAAAGCGCAGCTCGGCGTATCTTTCCGCCACGCAGAATATGACGGTGACCGTAACCGACCCCGAGCTTTTAAATATTACGGGCGGAATTGTGCAGGGCATGAGCGGCAGCCCTATTTTGCAAAACGGAAAGCTTATAGGCGCGGTGACACACGTTTTAATAGACGACCCGACGACGGGTTACGCTATTTTCGCAGAAAATATGCTGAAAGAGGCGGAAAACACCACCGGAAATACAAGGCAGAAAAAGGCGTCCTGATAAATAAAATCAATAATGAATATATTATCTTTCCTTACAAATAATAACAACACGATTAAAAAAAGGAGATTTTAATATATGAAAGCCACAGGAATTGTAAGAAGAATCGATGACCTCGGCAGAGTTGTTATTCCAAAGGAAATTCGCCGCACAATGCGTATTCGCGAGGGCGACCCGCCGCTGATAACATTGACACCGTTCGAAAAGTTCCGAATAGCCGTGGAGAAACTCTCCTCACGGCTTGGAAAATAACAAAAAGGAGTCAATGGAAATGAAAGAAACACTATTTGAACGCATGGGCGGCACTTACCGCAAAGAGGGCGATTATCTCCTGCCGAATGTTGCCGCGCCCGAGCAGCCCACCTTTGGACCTTTCGGTCAGCGGCACTACGCCTATATCCGAAAGCACGATAAAGCGCTTTTCAGCAGTCTGTGGCTTTTGGGCGAGCTGAACGCCTACATAGAAAATATCGACCGGCAAGCCGATGAAATGTTCTCTCAGCTTGTACGCGACATAGCGAAAAACGAAAATGTCACCGAGCGCCTAAAAGCCACAGACCAAATGGAATGGGTGCGCCGAATGAACAGTATCCGCCGCCGCGCGGAGGAGATAGTCCATGAGGAATTGATTTTGAGATAGAAACATAATCACTCCCCGTACTTCGCAAGAGGTACAGGGAGTGTGTGTTGACGAAAATCAAATAATGTGGTACAATTTGCTCGGCAAAGTTAAAAGTAGGGGGAAATCTTAAATGAAAACGATTGATTACAATAAAAGGGCTGAATACTTGGCAAAGGAGCTGCTGGGGAAAACAATAAACTGCAACGGGCATAAATATATGATTACCGTAACCGAGGCATATCCCTTTGACGAAAAGTGTGAGGAAGGAAAAGAAATCAGTTATGTCAACAGGAGCAAGCGCGGCAAGGGACATGATGTTTTAACGGGAAAAGATAAAATCGGCACCTGTTTTGTTTACGGGGGAATGCTGCACATAGTCTGCAAAGGCGGAATGAGCCAGAAATGGGAGAATGAATATAGTTGCGATAACATTTTAATTCGGGGAGCAATAAAAGTTGAAAAAGATAGAGTGATACAGGAATGTGAAACCCTGAATTTTGTTACAGGCAACCCATATGTGCTTTGCCATGATAAACTTGGGATTGTATCAAATCAACTCCCGATAAATCTGTGCGATGGGAATGTTTTTTCGGACGTGATAATCGCCGACTATAAAAGCTATGCTGACGAAAATATCAAATCGTGCAAACGGGTAAATATCAATAATGATTCAAAACTCAGGTTTTATATTGATAAAGACTGCATTTTGAAAGAGATATAGACCGCATATACTTGTACATATTTAAGTTCTCAAAAAGGCTTCGGAAAAACGCTCCGAAGCCTTTTGACGTTATTCTGACTTACTGTTAATTGACCTTCCGAAAAACACCTTTTCCTCGATAAGTGAAACAGCAAGGTGCACTACCATACCGAAGCCGAACATCAAAATAATCGTGTTCATCGTAAATGTGATTACACCTGCGCGGTACAGGATATAGAAAACACCGTAGTAGCCGAGGTTGATAATAAGAGAATTGACGGCATTATAGCCGGTTTTGCCAAGCCCCACAAAGATGTTGTCGATAATTGCACAGCCCGCATACGCAATATAAAACGGAATAAGCTTTATAACGATACCGAAAATCTCTCCTGCATTCTCAAGCCCCTGCGCATAGCGGAAGAACGGTGTCCATGTGGGAATGGTAACCACCCAAAGCATCGCACTTGCAGCGGCAATAAAGTAATAGTTAAATTTATGCAGCTCTTTATAACCGTCCTTGCAGTCCGAGCGGATAACCTCGGCAAGGGCTGTGATAGGAATAAGCAGCCAACCCCAGATAAAATTATTTGCTATCCAATAGTTGCCCTGCTCGGCAACCATATTTACCATTTTGCAGACCATGACGGCATAGATAAGGTTGTCGATAAACTGCTGAAGTCCCGAAAATGCACCGGTTTTGCACCATTCGCGGAGCATTGCTCCGTCCGATTTTTTGAAGCATTTGAAACGGATGTACCCTTGTTTATACAGCAGCATAATGCACATGGCGGAAAGCAGCGTGTTTGATATGATATTCGATACCGCCACACCGTAAACGCCCAAATTCGGTATCAGCAAAAAGTCGGCGATGAGCGACAGCGCCGTGCGGACGGCAAGAAAGATATAGACGTTTTTATCCTTGCCTATCACGACGAACACTACATTTGCAAAGCTGACGATAATTCCCATCATAAACGCGAGCGTTTCAAGGCGGAGATATGTAGATGTGACCGCTATGTCTATCTCGCCCGGGCTCATCGCCCCGATAAGTGTCGAGCCGTAGATAAGAACACCGACCGAGAAAAGCGTGTAGAGCACAGATGCACAAAGACCTGTCTTGAATGTTGCTCCCGCAAATTCCTCGCGGTGATTTTTGAAGATGCGGTTTAACACAGAGTAGAGCGGCACAATCAGAAACGCCTGCAGGGTTTCATTTATCAAGTCAAACCATTCCATCTGCCCGATGATGTCAAACGTGCCGTCCTGCCCGCCTGAGGAGATAAGAAATGTTTTGACCGTTTGATACACTGCCGGAATGAGTGCAAGCGCACAAAGGGAGAGCCATAGCCGCCAATGAAAGCTTTTGAGTTCCGATATTCTTTTTCTCATAATTTATCCCTGTACAGTCTTCGCATACTGCCTTATATTTTTGCAGCACCGTATGCTCCACCGAGAGACGGGCGAGATGACCGCTCTCAATAAAATGCCGTCTGCATCGGCTTTTATATATGAAAAAAGAAGGTGTACAGGCACATTATAGCAGAAATTGCGGCGCTTTTCAATCATACTTCCTCTTTGCAGAAAGAGAAATATTATATCGTGAATTTGCCGACGGTCTGAGCGGAGCTTCGGCTCCGCTTTTCTTATTTTGATTATCAATCGGCGAAACGCAGCGGCTAATTATCAAATATTTCGCCGTTTTACATTGACATTTAGCCGAAATATGGGTATAATATAATCGAACAACTGTAAGGAGAGTTTTACTATGGCGAATGTAATTTCTGTAAAAGAAGCAGCAATGCGTTGGGAATTAGCCGAAAGAACAGTTCGCGGACTTTGTATTGGTGGGAAAATCCCCGGCGCTATCAAAAGCGGACGCAGCTGGCTTATCCCTGCCGGCGCCGAAAAGCCGGTTGACAACAGAATTAAAACAGGAGAGTATGTTCGGGCAAAAAGCCGTCCGAAACACTTGCCCCTGCCAGTCGGTGTGTCTGATTATCGCTTAGCTTCAACTGAATATTATTATATCGACAAGACTATGATGCTCAAAGATTTCATTGATGAGCGCCCGATGGTTACTCTTTTTACGCGCCCGCGCCGTTTTGGCAAAACTCTCAATATGGATATGCTCCGCACTTTCTTTGAAAAAACAAACGAGGATACTTCAAAGTATTTCAAGGATAAAAAAATTTGGGAGCAAGGCGAATATTATCGCTCTTTTCAAGGCAAGTACCCCGTGATTTTTATTACATTAAAAGATGTAAAACACAATTCTTGGGATAACACCTTCGCCAATATCGGCTCGATTATTTCCAGCGAATACTGCCGACATTCAGATCTCTCTAAAAGTCCAAAGTTAGATAAAAAGCAAAAAGATTTTTACGATAAAATGGTGTCCGAAAAGTTTTCGGCTGTTGACCTTGAGCGGTCGCTGCTGTATCTGTCTGAAATGTTGAAAAAACATTACGGTGAGGGCGCTGTTATCATCATTGATGAGTATGACACTCCAATTCAAAGCGGGCATACAAACGGTTTCTACGACGATGTTATCGCGTTTATGCGTAATCTTCTGTCCGGCTGTTTCAAGGATAATAAGAGTCTGGCATTTGGTTTCCTCACAGGTATTCTCCGCGTTGCCAAAGAAAGCATTTTCAGTGGGCTGAATAACCTTACAATCAATTCGGTCCTCGATAATAAATACAGCGAATATTTCGGATTTACTGCAAACGAAGTAAAAGAAATGGCGGCGTACTACAGTGCTCCGGATAAGTTTGACGAGGTTTGCGAATGGTATGACGGCTACCGCTTCGGCAAGACGGATATTTTTAACCCGTGGTCGGTTATTAACTATTTCAGCAACGACTGTGAGCCGAGAGCATTCTGGCTTTCCACCGGAAGCAACGACATTATCGGCGAGATTATTAAAGAAGCGGACAACGAAATCTACGAACGCCTCTCTTCTCTTGTCAACGGCGGCTCGTTTACAACTTATATCGACACAAGCGTGATTTATCCGCAAATTAAAAACAATCCGTCATCCATTTACAGTTTCTTGCTGATGGCAGGATATTTGAAAGTTGTTAAATCGAGCGTTTCTATAAGCGGAGATTTTATGTGCGAGGTCGCTTTGCCGAATAAAGAAATTTCACTTGTTTACCGCAAAGAAATCCTTCAAAAGTTGGAAAATCTCATTCCGCAAGCCACAGCTATTGCCGTTGAGGAAGCAATATTCTCCGGCAACGGTGAAAAGTTGCGAGATATCATCAGCAATTTTCTTATTCAGTCGGTAAGCGCTTTTGATGCTGCAGGCGAAAACTTCTATCACGGCTTTATGCTCGGTGTTTGTGCTCTGTTTGGCAATTCGTATGTAACCTCTAACCGTGAATCCGGTGACGGCAGATACGATATTGCACTTTCTCCGAAAGTCAATAATCTTCCCGGTATTATCATCGAACTGAAAGCCGAGAAAAACTGCAATGAGAACGAATTACAAGAGCTTGCCAAAACAGCACTAAAACAAATTAACGATAAAAAATACGACACCGAGTTGAAATCAAAAGGTGTAAAAATGATCTATAAATACGGCATCGCTTTCAGCGGAAAACATGTTGCCGTTGAAGCGGAATGATAAAAAATCATTAAAGTGTCCGTTTTTTGGGACAGCATATCTGCTATAATTTGCATAGGCGAGGCCCTAAATTGCCAAAGTGAAGTTCGGATTTTTAGGATAAAAAATAAGAAAAACCCTAAGCTCACTTTGACAAAAGAGTAGAGTGTGGTATATATAGATATTTCAAGATTTTCAGAGCCTAAGGAAGCTACCGCCGATAAAGTCGGCTTGACCTTGACGAGTTGCTGATGAAAATATTGCAATGCCTGCTTAAAAGGTTTTAATGGTATATTTACCATAATTTTACTTTATTATTCAAGCAAGTACAAGTAGATAAATCGCCTCTGCAAGGAAATATGTAATGGTAGACAACCGCGCCAACAACGCCAAAGCGATTATTTCCTCGCTCCGTTCTACCGTGGGAGAAAACATCCGCGTGTTCCGTCGCATTCCCGTGCGCATAATGGGGGCTTTCACCGAACCTGTGCAGCCGTATATGATAGAGCCTAAAATCACCGAGCTTTTGCTTGAAAACGAAAAGCGCAAGGAAACAATGAACCCGATTGAGCGTATTGCCCGTTTTCATTTGGAGTTCGAGGGTATTCACCCGTTTATCGACGGCAACGGCAGAACGGGACGGCTGATTCTTAACCTTGACCTTATCCGAAATGGTTATCCGCCGATAAATATAAAATTTGCCGATCGCAAAAGGTACTACGATGCGTTCGACGAATACTATAAAAACGGCAACGCAGCCGCAATGACCGACCTTGTTGCCGGATATGTAAACGAGCGGCTTGACGATTATTTGAGAGTTTTAGGGGACGGTGCGACAAACGGCAAATAAAACTTCGCTCAGATTTTTTGAGATTATTCCGGTTCGCGCCGTTTGGGACGAAGAGAGCGCAAAGTGGCGGTTTTGCGCTATGGACATCGCCGAAGCGCTGACGAAATCAAAAAATCCGAGAAAATATTGGAATACAATTAAAACGAGAAAATCTCAGTTGTCCTCAATTTGCAGACAACTGAAATTGAAAGCAAAAGACGGTAAGTTTTACAATACCGATGTGGTGGATGAGAGCGCCTTGACCGACGATATCAATAAACGCGAAATCATCATGAAAGGCATAGATTATTCGTATTACTACGAAACAGAAGAATAAGGAATTTTAAAAATGGAGGATTGATGCAATGAACGAAAAAGACGAAATGTACAGCAAAATAAATGCCGAGATAAGAGCTCAAAAGCCCAAAATGGCAATCTGTTATGATTTTGATAAAACGCTTTCACCGGATGATATGCAAACATTTACCCTTATTCCCTCATTTGGGATTGACAAAAAGGAATTCTGGGACTCATCCAACAAGCTCGCAGAAGATAACTTGATGGATAATAATTTAGCGTGGATGCATGAATTGATAAGATATTCCGAATTTAAGAGCAAATCACTTAAACGTGAGTATTTCAGAGAAACGGGTGCTGATATTAAGCTCTATAGAGGTGTAAAAACCTGGTTCAAGAGAATGAATGATTATGCCGAAAAGAAGGGCATTGAACTTGAACACTATATTATTTCCTCAGGACTCAAAGAAATAATAGAAGGAAGCGAGATAGCTGCAAACTTTAAGCGCATATATGCTTCTACATATCTTTATTCGGCAGATGGAGTTGCAAAATGGCCTGCTCAGGCGATAAACTATACTAATAAAACACAATTTATTTTTCGCATTGCTAAAGGTTTTCTTGAGGAATACGATGAGAGAGTGAATGATAGCATGCCGGAAGAAGGGCTGAGAATTCCTTATGAAAACATAGTTTATATCGGTGACAGTGCAACGGATATTCCATGCATGAGATTAGTAAAAAGCAAGGGTGGATATTCTATCGGCGTTTTTGATCCTGCAAAGGATAACAGAGCAAAAGTATATCAACTATTTAATGACGGTCGTTTAAGCTGTTATGCACCAGCGGATTATTCTGCAAACAGTGAAATATCAAGGTTTATGAAACAGATAATTGATGAAATTTCAGCAAAAGAATCAATAAAAAGGGAATGCAAAATTTTGAAGCAGCCCACTGAAGCCTTCAGACTGAAAAAGATCGTTGAGGATATTTCAAAAGCATATCCCAGAAAAATGACTGCAAAGGAAAAGCGTGAATTAAACAGCCTTACGGAGGCTCTGGACGCAGTTATCCCTGGAAATATTGAATAACGTTTTCAAGTGACATTAAAATGTGTGAAAGGATTTATTTATGGCTAACGGAAACAACGCCGATATCGGCTTTGAAAAACAAATTTGGGATGCAGCGTGTGTGCTGCGCGGTAATATGGATGCATCCGAATACAAAAACGTTGTATTGGGGCTGATTTTCCTCAAATACATTTCCGATCGTTTCGAGGAGAAGCATCAAGAGCTGGTCGCAGAGGGCGACGGCTTTGAGGAGGATATCGACGAGTACACTTCCGAAGGTATATTCTTCGTGCCGCAGGGCGCGCGATGGGATGACATAAAAGATAAAGCACATACGCAGGAAATCGGCACGGCGATAGATGATGCCATGCGTGCCATTGAGAAGGAAAACAAGCGGCTGAAGGACATTCTGCCGAAGAATTTTGCCCGCCCGGAACTGGACAAGCGGCGGCTTGGCGATGTGGTTGACCTCTTTACCAACATTCGCATGATTGAGCATGGAAACGAAAAGGACATTCTCGGCAGAACCTATGAATACTGCCTTTCCAAGTTTGCCGAGCAGGAAGGAAAATTGGCGGGCGAATTTTACACGCCGTCCTGCGTGGTGCGTACACTGGTAGAAGTTTTGCAGCCCTATCATGGACGGGTGTATGATCCCTGCTGCGGGAGCGGTGGTATGTTTGTGCAATCAGCAAAATTTGTCGAGAGCCACAGCGGTAATATCAATGACATTTCAGTATATGGGCAGGATTCCAACCCCACCACATGGAAGATGGCGCAGATGAACCTTGCCATTCGTGGAATTGATGCCGACCTCGGCAAATTCAACGCCGATACTTTTTTCAATGACTGCCACCCGACCCTGCGCGCGGATTTCATTATGGCAAACCCGCCGTTCAACCTCTCGGATTGGGGCGCGGACAAGCTGGCGGACGATGTGCGGTGGCAGTACGGAATGCCGCCGTCGGGTAACGCCAACTTTGCATGGCTCCAGCACATGATCTACCATCTGGCACCGAATGGGCGCATCGGCATGGTGCTGGCGAACGGCTCGCTGTCCTCACAGTCAGGCGGTGAAGGTGAAATCCGTAAAAATATCATCAACGCGGACTTGGTGGACTGCATTGTTGCCATGCCGACGCAGCTGTTCTATACCACGCAGATTCCGGTCTCGCTGTGGTTCCTCTCCAAGAACAAGAAGCAGAAAGGTAAAACGCTGTTTATCGATGCGCGCAAGCTCGGCACGATGGTCTCGCGCAAGAACCGCGAGCTGACCGACGCGGACATCCGGAAGATTGCCGACACCTACAACGCCTTTGCGGACGGCACGCTGACCGACCAAAAGGGCTTTTGCGCCGTGGCGACCACGGAGGACATCGCAAAGCAGGACTACATCCTCACTCCGGGGCGGTATGTCGGCATTGAGGAGCAGGCAGACGACGGCGAACCGTTCGACGACAAAATGAAGCGCCTGACCGGAGAACTCGCCGGGCTGTTTGAGAAGTCGCACGAGCTGGAACAGGAGATACGCGAGAAACTGGGGGCGATTGGGTATGAAGTGTGAAGATTGTACGTTTTGTAGATTAGGGAATTTAGTGACCTTTACTTCTGGCGGTACACCGAGTAAGTCAAATCCTAATTATTGGAACGGTAATATTCCATGGATTAGTGCAAAAACGATGAAGATGGAGAGGGTTTCTACATCGGATTTATTTATTACAGAAGATGGACTTCAAGCCGGAAGTAGGCTTGCCAAACAAGGTAGTATACTTATATTGACAAGAGGAAGCGGGCTTTTTAACGATATTCCAATATGCTTGGTAGAAAAAGATCTTGCTTTTAATCAAGATATTAAGTGTCTCAACTCTTGTACTTCGATCGATAACAAATTTATATTTTACTGGCTACTTTCTCAAAAAGGGTATCTATCCGCAAAGGTTGGAATGACCGGAATTGGTGCTGGTAAGTTTGATACGGATTTTTTAATGAATCTTATGGTTCCAATTTTTTCAACCGAGGTGCGTAATCGTATTGTTGCTATAGCGGACTCTATCAGCGAAAAAATCGCAATAAATCGGGCGATAAACGAGAATTTACAACAGCAAGCACGCGCTCTTTATAAATCTTGGTTTGTTGATTTTGAGCCATTTGACAAGCGAATGCCTGATTTATGGAAAATAGGAAAGCTGAAAGATGTTCTTTGTTTGCGAAAAGAAGTATTGAAAGCGGGTGAAAGAACGGACTTGTGCTATCTTCCAATTGACACTATACCCATGAACACATTTGCGCTAACATCTACCCGTCCTAACGAAGAAGCACAGAGCAGTTTGTTGGCTTTCTATCGCGATGATATCATCATTGGTGCAATGCGTGTTTATTTTCATCGTGTGATAATTGCGCCATTCGATGGTATTACGAGATCGACTTGCTTTGTCCTCACACCAAAAGATCCAAACTATTTAGCATTTGGACTTTTGTGCTGTGACCAAGATGAAAGCATTGACTTTGCGCAACAATCCTCTAAAGGATCTACCATGCCGTATGCCGTTTGGGACGGCGGACTTGGCGAATTGGAAATTGCAATACCGTCACAGGACATTGCATCTGAATTTAATAGGATTATTATGCCTATGATTCGAGAAATTCAAAAATCGTATTACGAAACTGAAATTTTGAATAATATTCGAGATACATTATTACCTAAACTCATGTCCGGCGAGATTGACGTCTCTGCCGTTCAGCTCTAAGCCGCTAAATTATCGTTTGGAGGTGGAAAATTGAAAATATCTTTAGACGAATCTTTGGTGC
>URPQ01000025.1 GCA_900549755.1 uncultured Oscillospiraceae bacterium | reverse complement strand
TTTACACTGCCGATATATTGGTATTTATCTGCGCGTTTTGCTTTGCGGGGCAGATTATATCGGTTGATAAATTTGTGGGGCTTACGGGCGGCGTAAAGCTTTCCGTAATGCAGTTTACCGTTGCGGGGGCTTTATCGGCAGTGTTCGCGGTCATCTTTGAGCGCCCGACAATGGAAAATATTATTGCCGCCGCCCCGCAGATACTTTACCTCGGCATAGTGTCAAGCGGCGTTGGCTATACCCTGCAAATTGTGGGGCAGAAGTACGCCGAGCCTTCCGTCGCATCACTATCAAAGAGCCAAGAAAGCGTTTAAGCAGCGCTGGGCGGAAGGCTGATTTCAGGCAATACACTCACGGGCAGAGAATTTATAGGCTGTGCGCTTGTATTTGCCGCAATAATTGTGGCGCAAATACCCGAAATGGCAGGCAGCAGAAAAAAGGCTAATTCCCCGTAAAATCATTATCAAAGGTTATAACACAGCAATAGGTACTGTCTGTTTTTTTGGCTGCGGCGGATATTTCCTGCCGCAGTTCTTCTTTTTTATTATTAAATTCGGGCGGAATAACCACATCGAAAATAAGAT
Source organism: uncultured Oscillospiraceae bacterium (assembly GCA_900549755.1). Taxonomy (GTDB): domain Bacteria; phylum Bacillota; class Clostridia; order Oscillospirales; family Acutalibacteraceae; genus UBA737. The sequence continues at coordinate 24,158 of URPQ01000025.1, read as the reverse complement.
TGGTGCGGCTTTCCGATAACGGCGTCATTCTGAAATCGTGCAGCGACATTCTTTCATCAATTTTTTTAAGCTCCGCAGTCAAAGCCTTGCGCGCTGCTTTGACCGCGGGGCTGTTTGTGTCTATAGGGTCCATGTGTATTACAAGCTGAATATTGTATTTTTCGTTTATCAGCTTTTCGCACAAATCCACCTGCTCGTGGCACTTTACAAAATTTGAATCCTGCGGCACCTCAACGTGAACCGTGGCAAACTGCCTGCCGGGCCCGTAATTATGCACCATAAGGTCGTGTATGCCTATAAATCCCTCAAACGACAGCACGGTGTTTTTAATTTCTTCTACCGTTTCTTTATCGGGCGGGTTGCCCAAAATCAGATTAAGCGTATCTCTGCCGGTTGAAAAGCCCGAATACAGTATAAAAAGCGATACCAGCAAGCCCATTACCGCGTCCAAATTAAAGGGCAGCTTAAAGCAGAGCGATACCGCAACCGATAAAAGTATAGCGCCGGTTGACATAATATCATTAAACGAATCAAGTGCGGTAGCCTTGAAAACGCCTGACTTCACCTTTTTGAAAAGCTTGCGGTTGAAAATATACATCCAAAGCTTAATAAGCATTGAAACGGCAAGCACGACTATTGCGGCGGCGGAATAGTCGGGGAATTTATCACCCGCAATCAGCGCGCCGACGGATGATTTTAGCAGCTCCGCCCCGACTAAGAGTATAAGTACCGCAACAATAAAGGCTGACATATACTCCATTCTGCCGTGACCGAAAGGGTGATCCTTATCGGCGGGCTTGCCCGCCATTTTAAAGCCTATAAGCGTTATAACGGAAGAGCCCATATCGGAAAGGTTGTTAAGTCCGTCCGCCGTAATAGAAATACTCGCGGTAAGAAGACCTACCGCGATTTTGGTTATGCATAAAATTAAATTGCAGAAAATTCCCACGCCGCCGCTGAGCGTTCCGTAGCTTTTGCGCACGGCGGGGTTTTCGGTATCGCCGCTGTTTTTAACAAACAGCCTTATTAAAAGCCTTGTCATTTAAAGCTTTGCTCCTTTAGCGCCCTTTGCCCCGAAGGAAACGCCCGATAAAATATTGGTATCAATAGTAAAGGTAAGGTTTTCGCGCTCGCGCCGGCGGCGGAACGCAACCTCTGCCAAGCGGTCTATCATATCGGTGTATTTAAGCCCCGTAGCTTCCCACAAATAAAAGGCGAGAGAGCCGGGTATAGTGTTAATTTCGTTGGCGTAAACCTTGTCGGTATCGCAGTCTATCATAAAATCAATTCTTACTACGCCGCTTGCGTTTATCGCCTTGAATACGTCGCAGGCAAGTTTTCTTATTTCTTCCGATTTATCATCGGGCAAATCGGCGGGGATTTTTCTGCCGAGCGACGCCATACCCTTGCTGCCACCCTTTGAGCCTGACATATATTTATCCTCATACGAAAGAATTTCATCGTGCATAAAGGGTTCTTCGCAAACGCTGGCTTCACATTCGTCCGCGTCGCCTAAAACCGAGCAGTTAATTTCGCGCAGATTGGTAATTGCGTGCTCGGCAAGTATTCTGTCGGTAAACGAGGCGGCAAGGGTTATGGCGCTGTCAAGCTCATCGGCGGAATTTACCTTTGTAATGCCCACGCTGGAACCCAAGTTTACGGGCTTTATTATAAGCGGAAAGCCTATTTTTTCGGTAATTTCGGCGGTAACTGCCGCCTTATCGGTCATATACTCGCGCGAACGGAAGGTAACGCAGCCGAGCACCGGCAACCCCGCGCTTTTAAGCACCTCTTTGAACACCGCTTTATCCATACCCACGGCGGCGGAAAGTATATCGCAGCTGATATAGGGCAGACCTAAAAATTCAAAGTAGCCCGCCATGGTTCCGTCCTCGCAGTTGGTGCCGTGAACAACGGGAAAGGCTAAATCAACCTGTATGTCCTTTTTCTTTGAGAAAAGCCCGCTGTTTAAGTATTTCATAAACACGCTGTCGCCCTGCTTTATAAAGGTAACAGGCTCAGCTGCCTTTAAAAGCGCGGGTAAATCTCTGTAATTTTCAATGGTGAAAAGGTTTTCACCTGTGTACATTTCGCCGTTTTTGGTAACGTATATAGGCGTTACATCATATTTTTCGCGGTTTATGGCGCGCATTGCCTGCACCGCAGATATAATTGAAACCTCGTGCTCAACCGAGCGACAGCCGAAAAATACCGCAATATTGGTTTTCATTATTTACAACCCCATTTAATTCAAATAGTTATCAGGCAGATCGTTTTCAAGCAGAACTACCGTGTTTTTATCCGCAAAACCGCTGTATATTTCCATAGCTTCCTTAAAGCTGGCAGCCACAAAGAGTTTATCCTCGGGGAAATGCTGTGACACAGCGCCCTCTTTAAGGGGAGCGGAGCGGTTAATGCCTACGAATATAATTATATCACATATTTTCGCCGCTTCAAGCCCCAATGCAAAGTTGCAGTCGTGCTCGCGTGTGCCAAGCTCAATAAGCCCGGGTGTTATTACTACCTTTTTCATATTGTCAAAGCGGGAAAGCACGTGCAAGGCTTCAATCGAGCCTTCGGGGTTTGCATTATACGCGTCGTCAATAAGGGTAGAACCTGCAACCGACTGTTTAATTTCAAGCCTGTGCTCTGTGGGCTTAAGGGAAGACACGGCAAAGCGTATGTTTTCGGGGGTAACGCCCAGCTTATAGCTTAAAGCCGCCGCACCCGCAATATTCAGTATATTGTGCAGTCCCAAAAGGCGGGTGGAAAGCCGAACTTCGCTGTTTCCCAGATTAAGTGTAAAATCCGAGCCGTTTTTGCCGTAGCAAATATCGGTAGCCCTGAAATCAAAGCTGTCTGTTCCGTAAACGCTGTAAAGCGTTTTATCAATGCGGCTTATCAGCTCTTTACTGTCGCCGTTTACAAACATTTCGCCGCCGTTATTCAGTACCTCGGTTGCCAGTTCAAACTTGGTTTTAAAAACATTGTCCACCGTTTTAAAGGTATCAAGGTGCTGCTCGCCCACCGAGGTTATAATTCCGTATTTCGGGTGGACAATATCGCATATTTCCTTAATGTCGCCTATATTTTTAGCGCCCATTTCGCAAATAAATATCTGCGTTTGCGGCTTTAAATATTCCCGCACCGTTCTTACAACGCCCATAGGCGTGTTAAAGCTGTGTGGGGTGGCTACAACGTTATATTTTTCGCTTAAAATGCGGTTTAAAATAAATTTGGTTGAGGTTTTGCCGTAGCTGCCCGTTATTCCTATAACGGTTAAATCCTTATGCTCTTTAAGTATTCGCTTTGCGTCGTTTATATACCACCGTGTAACGGCTTTATCTACGGGCGCGGTTACAAAGCGGCACAAAAGGCACAAAAGCGGCGAAATAAACGCAAGAGAGAACGCAACCACCGAGAAAAAATCGCCTGTAAGCGTACCCGGGAAAAGCGCGTAAATTAAAACGCATATAAAAAGTATTAAAGCGGCAACTGCAAAAAGCCGTTTTATGCGCGCGGTAAACACAAGCTTTTTTATGGATTTTTTCTGCGCCCTTACCGCGAAAAATATCCGTAGCCCCAAAACGGCAATAATAAGTATAAGCTGGGCGGCGTAAAGTTTCCTTTCATAAAGCACGGAGGAAAAGCTGAAGCCTATACATTCAAGGGCAAGGGGAGCGGTATAGCCGTCCTTTACCCACGCAAAATAGCGCGAGGGGAAATATGAATTCTGCTGGAGCATCTGGTTTTGCCGCACAAGCGCAAAAAGAGCGGATACAGCGGCGATTATCAGCGATGTAAGTAATAAGTAATTCAACATATGCACTTCCCTTTATTTAATAAAGCTGCGGAGTATGGCTGCCGCCTCATATGGCTTTTCGCAAAATGAGTAGTGCCCGGTGCCTTTTATCACGCACAGCCCGCTGTCGGGTATCAGGCTCTTTATAATTTCGGCGTCTGGAAGCGGGGTGGCAGTGTCATTTTCGCCCCATATAAGCAGCGTTGGGCAGGAAATATTGCCTATAATACCCCGCAGATCGGTATTTACAAGCGATACCATTGTTTTGCGCAGAACCTCGGGCGCGGCGTTATAATCGGCGGAGCCGTAGTGCCGCCGCGCCTTATCAAGCAAATTTTCGGTATGCCCTTTAAGTCCCGGCAGCGTTAAAACCCGTTTTATCGCCTTAAAACTTTTAGCTCTGCATTTTTGTTTAAGGTTTTTTTTCGGTATCAGCCCCGCGGAATCAAGCAATACTATTTTAGGGGGGCTTACAAGCCCCGCCGCCGCCATTTTAAGAATTACCCTGCCACCGTGGGAGTGACCTATCATAATCGGGTTATCAAGGTTTACTTCTTTCATAAATTTAAGCACAAAATCGCAGTAGTCATCAAGCGTCCACGGCTCTTTCATAGTGTCAGAGCCGCCGCAGCCGGGAAAATTCACCGCCACTAAGCGGCAGCGGTCGCACAGCGCCGAAATAACGCCGCCGTAAACATCATAGGAAGACCCCCATCCGTGCAAAAGCAGCACGGGTATGCCCTCGCCTTTCTCGGTATATTCTATGTTAAGACCGTCTATAATAACATTCATAAAACACAACCCCGATTATATTTTATAATCCTGAATTTCTATTATACCAAAAACAGGCATAAAAATGAAGAGTTTTTTTGAAATTTCCGAATTAAAAAATATTTAGGGCAAAATCGGCAATTTGTCTATTTACTTTTTTCGTTAAAAACTGTAAAATACAAATATAACCCGATTGGAGGTGCTTTGATTGGCAAAAACAATGGCGGAAGAAATTACCGCCGCCGAGCGTATGGCGGAACAGACGCTGTCGGACGCGGAGAAAAAGGCGCTGCTTATTGTAAGCGATGCTAAGGAAAAGGCGAAAGCTGACCGAAAAAGCATAATTGAAAACGCTGAAAACGCGGCGGAGGAACTTTTAAGCGACGCGCGGCAAAAGGCTGAGCAGCTTCGGGCAAGCGCCGGTAACGAGGCTGAAAGCGCGCTTGATACCTTAAAGCAGAGCTATGATAAAAATATCACTGCGGCTGTAAACAAGGCGGTAGAAATTTTGAAAAGCTGATTTTCAAAAAATATATAAAAAGTGTGGTGATTTTATTTGGCTAAGCTTAAATGCAAATTGGTAAGTATTTACGCGCCGAGAAATGATGAAAAGGCTATACTTCGCCGTCTTCAGGAAATGTCGGTAATGGATATTGAATCGGCAGCGGAAGATGAGGAAACATCGGTGCTGCCCGTAGGCTTTACAAAAACCGATACCGAGGACAGGGTGGCGGCGTATGAGCGAAACGCGGAAACCGCCGCTGCGGCTATAAAAATACTGAACACAAGAGCACCCCGCAAAAAAGGGATTGCGGGAATGTTCGGCGGAGCGCGTTATTTAGAGCCCGAGCGTTTTTATTTAAAACGCGGGCAGATAGAAAGCGCGTTATCGCTTGCAAGCACGGTAATTGAAGACGACCGCGCCATTGCAGAGGAGAAGGCGGAAATATCCCGGCTTAACACAACGCGTGAGCAAATGCTGCCGTGGCTGCCGCTTGATGTGCCGCTTTCTTACTCGGGAACGGCGAAAACAAGGGCTTTTATAGGCACTGTGGCGGGTATTTACACGCTTGACAGCTTAAACGAGAAAATAGCCGAAACAGACCCGGAACTGACGCTTTACACCGAAATAATAAATACGGGTAAAGACCTTACCTATATTTTCGCCTGCACCCCCAAGGCTCAGGCGGAAAAAGCCGAGGCGGTGCTGAGAACGCTCGCCTTTGCGCGACCCGTGCAGATAACCTCAAAGCTGCCGCGGGATAAAATAGCCTCGAAAGAGGAAAGAGCAGCCAAATGCAAGGAACGGATTGACGGGTATATTAAGGAAATAAAGGATATATCCGAAAGATCGGAGGAAATTGAGGGGCTGTACGATTACTGCAAGCGCCATGCCGAAAGGTACAAGGCAATAGGCGAGGCGGGGCAGACGGCGCACACGGTGCTTATAAAGGGCTATGTTACCGACCGTGACCTGCCTTACCTTGAAAAGCAGTTGAATAAACGGTTTACGGTGGTTATAGAGGCGGAGGACGCGGATAACGAAAAAGCACCCGTTGTGCTTAAAAACAACGCCTTTGCACGACCTGCCGAATCGCTTGTTAAAATGTATTCGCTGCCCGGTCCGCACGATATTGACCCCACGCCGATAACGGGATTTTTCTATTACCTGTTTTTCGGTATGATGTTCTCGGACGCAGGCTACGGACTTATTATGATACTGGCAACTACGTTTGCGCTTAAAAAGCTGCGCCCCTCGCCCTCAATGAAGCAGAGTATGCGCCTTTTCCGCTACTGCGGAATATCCACGTTTTTGTGGGGGCTTGTGTACGGCAGCTTTTTCGGGGACAGCATAGCGGTTATAAGCGAGAGCTTTTTCGGGCACAAGGTAGCGCTGCCCGCGCTTATAGACCCGATGAACGGCGACGCGGTGACAATGCTTATTTTAAGCCTTGCTTTGGGTCTTATTGAAATAATCGTCGGTCTTTGCGCTAAGTTTGCAACCTGTATGAAAAACGGCGACAAAGCGGGCGCGTTTTTTGACGCGGGACTTTGGATAACAGAGCTTTTAGGTCTTACGGTAATGGCGGCGGGCTTTGTGGTGCTGCCCTCTCTTAAAACCGTGGGTATTGTTTTGGCGATAGGCTCTGCCATAGGGCTTATACTCACGCAGGGGCGCGATAAGAAAAACCCCGTGGCGAGAATATTTTCAGGTATTACCTCGCTTTACGATATTACAAGCTATGTAAGCGACTTACTTTCATTCTCGCGCCTTATGGCGCTGGGGCTTACAACATCTGCTATGAGCGCGGTGTTTAATATGTTAGCCGGTATGGGCGGCAGAACCGTGGGCGGATTTTTAATGCTTATCATTATATTCCCGCTCGGTCACGCAATAAACTTCGGGCTTAATATTTTGGGCGCGTATGTTCATACGCTGCGACTTCAATATGTAGAGCTGTTCTCAAAGTTTTACGAGGGCGGCGGAAAAGAATTCAAAACATTTTCAACCAATACAAAATATACACAGTTGGATCTAAATTCTAAGGAGGAAAATTAAAATGACAATGGGAACTTTTTTGGCGCTTTTGGGCGCGGCACTGGCAACAATTTTTGCAGGTATAGGCTCTGCGCGCGGCGTAGGTATGGCGTGCGAGGTAGGTATGGGCGTTTTGGCTGAGGATCCCTCAAAATTCGGTAAAATGCTGGTTTTGGAGCTGCTCCCCGGTACGCAGGGACTTTATGGATTCATAGTTTCCTTTATAGTGCTTACCAAAATAGGCGTTTTCGGCGGACTTCAAAGCCTTACTACCTGGAACGGCTTTATGATTCTTGCGGCTTGCCTGCCTATCGCGTTCGGCGGTTTGCTTTCGGCTATTTCGCAGGGTAAAGCAGCGGTTGCGGGTATTTCCCTTTTCGCTAAGGACGAAAGCGCATTCCCGAAGGCGCTTGTTTCCATTACGCTTGTTGAAATTTACGCCCTTTTGGCGTTCCTTATTTCATTCCTTACCGTAATTCTTCTGTAAGGTGAGCGCTATGACGTCAAGTGAAAAAATACTTGCCGGCATTGCGGGCGAGGCAAAAACAGAGGCGGAAAAAATAACAGCCGAAGCCGAAAAGCAGGCGGCGGAAATTACAGCCGCGGCAAAGACCGAGGCTGAAACGGACGCCGGGAAAATACGGGCGGACGCAGAGAAAAAGGCGGAGCTTATAATAAACTCAGGCAAATCATCCGCCGGGCTTTTAAAGCGCGATACGGCGCTTAACTGCCGCAGAGAGCTTATTGAAAAGGCGCTTAATTTCGTTGCCGATACCGTAAACGCATACGGCGATAAGGATTATTTTGATTTTCTGCTTACTTTAATTAAAAAAGAAAAGCTGAACGGCAAGGGCGAGGTTTATTTGTCGGTTAAGGATAAAGCCCGCGATATAGCGGCGTTTAAATCGGAGCTCAGCGCCTTAGACCTAACTTTAAGCGATACCTTTGCCGATATAAACGGCGGTTTCATACTTAAATACGGCGATATTCAGATAAACGGCGAATTATCCGCGCTTATTCACGAAAAGCGCGATGTGCTGACCGACGAGTTAAATAAAGCGCTGTTTAACTGAAACTAAACTTTAAAAGAAGGTGAGACTATGCCGGAAAAATCTGTCGGCTTTGCAATAGGCAATTTAAGGGCGAGAGAAAACAGGCTTTTAAAGAAAAACGATTTATCGGGCTTTGCCGCCGCAAACAATGTAACCGAGCTTGCGTGTATGCTGCGCGATAAGGGCATAGGCAGGACCGACGGCGCCGACGTGCCTGCTCTTTTGCACGAGGACGCCGAGGAAATGTGGAAATACCTGACGGACAACGCGCCCGATACCGCCGCCTTTGCGCCTTTTCTTTGCGAAAACGATTTTCATAATTACAAGGCGGTGCTTAAAGGCATTATAAGGGGCAGGGAATACGAAAGCTTACTTATACTGCCTGCAAGCGTGGAGCTGCATGTACTTGAAAAGGCGGTAAAGGAAAAGCGGTTTGATTTACTGCCCGATTATATGCAAAAGCCCGCAGCCGAAGCGTACGAGGTTTTGGCGCAATCGGGCGACAGCCAGCTTGCCGATTGCATTATAGACGCGGGCTGTATGTCGGCGCAGACATTGCTTGCCGAAAAATCGAAAAATACCGTTATAAAAGACCTTATAACCGTTTCGGTGTTTTATAAAAATATTAAAGCGGCTTTGCGCGCCGCAAAAACGGGCAGGAGCGCGCAGTTCATAGAAAGCACCCTTACCGAAACCGGCGTTGTTTCCAAAAAAGCTATGGTAACGGCGGCGCTGGGCGGAGAAGAAAAGGTTTTGGAGCTGCTCTGTAAAGCGGTTACGGTGGGCGGCGCAGAGGCTGCCGAGGCGTATAAAAAATCACCCGGTGATTTTGAAAAATATGCCGATAACAGGCTGCTTTCAACCGCTAAAAGGTGCAAGTATATAACTATCGGTATAGAGCCGCTTATAGGCTATATGTTAGCCCGCAAGGCGCAAATAACCGATTTGCAGATAATTTACAGCGGCGTAAAAACGGGGCAAGGCTCTGATAAAACGCTTGAAAGGCTGCGTGAGCTTTATGGTTAAAATAGCGGTTTTGGGCGATACCGAAAGCATAAAAGGCTTTGCGGCGGTAGGGCTTGATATTTACCCCTGCGATAACGATACGGAAAGCGCCGCAGAGTTTAAAAAAATAGTTAATGCCGGCTACGGCGTTATTTTCGTGACCGAGAGGTTAGTGCCGTTTCTCCAAAAGGAGATTGAAAAGGTAAACCGTCAGCTTTCCCCCTCGGTTGTGCCGATCACGGGCGTTTCGGGCAATAACGGCTCGGGCGTGGCGGCGCTCAAATGCGCGGTGGAAAAAGCGGTCGGCTCGGATATAATTTTCAACAGATAGGAGTAATCACAATGACCGAAGGAACTATAACCAAGGTTGCGGGCCCTCTTGTTATTGCGGAGGGTATGCGCAACGCGGATATGTTCGACGTTGTGCGCGTTTCGGATAAGCACCTTATAGGCGAGATAATAGAAATGCACGGCGATAAGGCTTCAATTCAGGTTTATGAGGAAACGGCGGGCTTAGGCCCCGGAGAAAAGGTTGTTTCCACTGGTAAGCCTTTGAGCGTTGAATTGGGACCCGGACTTATCGGCTCAATATTCGACGGTATTCAAAGACCGCTTGCCGAGATAATGAAGGTAAGCGGCACGAATCTTCAGCGCGGCGTTGAAGTGCCGAGCCTGCCGAGAGATAAAAAGTGGCACTTTACCCCCGCAAAAAAGGTGGGCGATGAGGTTGCGGCGGGCGACACCGTGGGCACGGTGCAGGAAACCGCCATTGTAAACCACAAAATTATGGTGCCTGACAGAATAAAGGGCAAAATAGTGGAAATAGCCGAGGGCGACTACACGGTTGAAGAAACGGTTTATAAAATTGAGACAGATAAGGGCGTAAAGGAATTTACCCTTATGCAGTCGTGGCCCGTGCGCGTGGGCAGACCGTATAAGCGCAAATTATCACCGGATATTCCGCTGGTTACGGGTCAGCGCGTTATTGATACGCTGTTCCCCATAGCTAAGGGCGGCGTTGCGGCGGTTCCGGGGCCCTTCGGCTCGGGCAAGACCGTTGTGCAGCACCAGCTTGCTAAATGGGCTGCGGCGGATATTATAGTATACATCGGCTGCGGCGAGCGCGGCAACGAAATGACCGACGTTTTAAACGAATTCCCCGAACTTCGCGACCCGAGAACGGGCAACTCCTTAATGGAGCGCACCGTGCTTATTGCAAACACCTCGGATATGCCTGTTGCGGCGCGTGAAGCGTCTATCTATACAGGCATTACAATAGCCGAATAATTCCGCGATATGGGCTACACCGTAGCGCTTATGGCAGACTCAACATCGCGCTGGGCTGAGGCTCTGCGTGAAATGTCGGGCAGACTTGAAGAAATGCCGGGCGAAGAAGGCTACCCCGCTTACTTAGGCTCGCGCCTTGCGCAGTTCTATGAGCGCGCGGGCAGAGTTATTGTAAACGGTGAGGGCGAAACAGAGGGCGCACTTTCGGTTATCGGCGCGGTATCTCCTCCGGGCGGCGATATTTCCGAGCCTGTATCGCAGGCAACCCTGCGTATAGTAAAGGTTTTCTGGGGGCTTGATTCAGCCCTTGCATACAAGCGCCATTTCCCCGCAATAAACTGGCTTACAAGCTATTCGCTTTATGCCGATTCACTGTCGGACTGGTTCAATAAAAACGTTAAGCCCGATTGGTACAAGCTGCGCGGCAGACTTATGACTATTTTGCAGGAAGAATCCGAACTTGAAGAAATAGTAAAGCTTGTAGGTATGGACGCGCTGTCACCCTCCGACCGCTTAAAGCTTGAGGCGGCAAGGTCTATAAGAGAGGACTATTTGCACCAGAACGCATTTGACGAGGTTGATACCTATACCTCGCTTGATAAACAGTATCTGCTCATGGAGCTTATTTTGGCGTTTTACGATAAATCGCTTGGAGCGCTGGGCAAAGGCGCGGCTATTGAAAAAATAGTTGCAATGCCCTCACGCGAGCGCATAGGCCGCTTTAAGTATGTCGATGAAAAGCAGACAGAGAGCGAATACAACGAAATTTTATCCGAGCTTGACAGCGATATTGACAAGGCTGTTAAAGCGAAGGACGAGAATTAAGGAGGGGAACTGCTATGCCAAAGGAATATAAAACCATACGCGAGGTTGCAGGACCTCTTATGATGGTAAGCGACGTTGATAACGTTAAGTATGATGAGCTTGGCGAAATTGAGCTGCCTAACGGCGATATTCGCCGCTGCAAGGTGCTTGAAATAAACGGTACAAACGCATTGGTTCAGCTTTTTGAAAACTCGGCGGGAATTAACCTTGCCGATTCAAAGGTGCGCTTTTTAGGGCGCGGAATGGAGCTGCCCGTATCGCCTGATATGCTTTCCCGCGTGTTTGACGGACTGGGAAGACCTATTGACGGCGGCCCCGAAATAATACCCGAAAAGCGAATGGATATTAACGGCAGACCTATGAACCCCGCCGCGAGAAACTACCCGCAGGAGTTTATTCAAACGGGCGTTTCCGCTATCGACGGACTTAATACACTGGTAAGAGGGCAAAAGCTGCCTATCTTCTCGGCCTCGGGTCTTCCTCATGCAAACCTTGCCGCGCAGATAGCAAGGCAGGCGACGGTGCTAGGGGACAACAAGCAGTTTGCCGTTGTTTTCGCCGCAATGGGTATTACCTTTGAAGAGTCTAACTTCTTTATAGATTCCTTTAAGGAAACAGGCGCTATTGACAGAACGGTAATGTTTGTAAACCTTGCAAACGACCCCGCAATTGAGCGTATTGCAACGCCGAAAATGGCGCTTACCGCCGCAGAATACTTGGCATTTGACCTCGGTATGCAGGTGCTCGTTATTATGACCGACATTACAAACTATGCCGATGCTCTGCGTGAGGTATCCGCCGCGCGTAAGGAAGTGCCGGGCAGGCGCGGTTACCCCGGATATATGTATACCGACCTTGCAACCCTTTATGAGCGCGCGGGCAGGCTTAAGGGCAAAGATGGCTCTATAACCCTTATACCCATTTTAACAATGCCCGAGGACGATAAGACCCACCCGATACCCGACCTTACGGGCTATATTACCGAGGGTCAGATAATCTTGAGCCGCGAGCTTTACAGAAAGGGCGTAACGCCGCCTATCGACGTTTTGCCGTCGCTCTCACGTCTTAAGGATAAGGGCATAGGCGAGGGGCGCACCCGTAAGGATCACGCTGCTACAATGAACCAGCTTTTCGCGGCGTACGCCAGAGGTAAAGACGCTAAGGAGCTTATGGTAATTTTGGGCGAGGCTGCTTTGACCGATATTGATAAAAAGTACGCCGAATTTGCCGATAGATTTGAAAGCGAATATGTGTCGCAGGGCTACAACACCAACCGTACAATCGAAGAAACGCTGAACCTCGGTTGGAAGCTGCTTTCAATTCTGCCCCGCAGCGAGCTTAAACGTATCAGCGATGAAATGCTTGATAAATATTACGGTAAGTTTTAAGGAGGTCATAAAATATGGCTGTACTTAACGTAAACCCCACCCGTATGGAGTTGACGCGCCTTAAAAAGCAGCTTTCCACCGCGCTGCGCGGTCATAAGCTGCTTAAAGATAAACGCGATGAACTTATGCGGCAGTTTCTTGATATGATACGCGAGACCAAGACACTGCGCGAGGAGGTTGAGGAACGCTTAAAATCGGTTAATAACGATTTTGTGTTAGCCTCAAGCGTTATGTCTAAAGAGGAGCTTGACACAGCCCTTTTAGCGCCTAAGCAAGAGGTGTATCTTGAAGCCTCCACCCGCAATGTTATGAGCGTGGATATTCCGGTTTATTCCTTTAAAACCAGAACCAGCGAGCAATCGGATATTTTTTCCTATGGCTTTGCGTCCACCAGCTTTGAACTTGATGACGCGGTAAGCGGGCTTTCCGATTTACTGCCGAAAATGTTAAAGCTTGCCGAAATGGAAAAATCGGTAAAGCTTATGGCGGATGAAATTGAAAAAACGCGCCGCCGCGTTAATGCGCTTGAGCACGTTATGATACCCCGCTATCAGGAAACGATTCACTTTATATCTATGAAGCTTGAAGAAAACGAGCGCGCAAGCCGCGCCCGCCTTATGAAGGTTAAGGATATGATGATTGAAGAAAATATTGAGTATAAGCATTCCCACCCCGACGCGGTGTAAATTTAATTTGAAACTATTTCATTCTGTCGATAAACCCCAAATTCTATTTTTGCGGCGGTGACGCCGCATTTTTCGACACGCTCAAAAAACGGTCACTCACAAAAGTGGGTGACCGTTTTTGTCTGTTTATTTACAGATAATATGAATATAAGGGACAACCCCGTCATAGAATTTACTGAGAGGTGACGGTAAATGGAAAAGGAAAAGCGTTTTGATAACGCGCTTTACGGGGTAAGCCCCAAAATACGGAATGTTCTTGAAAAATTACCCGGAAGGGTTAAGGAAAGCACCGAGGAAATACGGCTGCGGGCAGGGCTGCCCGTGGCGCTCACGGTAGGCGGAGATACAGTGTTTGTGCTTAAAAACGGGCAAATATCATTTTGCCTGACACGCGGGCTTTTAAAGGTGGATACAGCAGAGCTTGCCGAAAGCTTTAAGCTGCTTTGCAAAAGCTCTGTTTATGCGCATACAGAGGAGCTTAAAAACGGGTACATAAGGCTGCGCGGCGGCAACCGCGCGGGCGTTTGCGGCACATTAAACGAAAACGGAAATATGAGCGATATTTCATCGGTTAATATAAGAATAGCGCACGAAATACCGGGGGCGGCTAATGATATTGCGCGGGCGTATAAGCCCGGCGGACTGCTGATAGCAGGTCCCCCCGGCAGCGGAAAAACCACCGTTTTACGCGATCTTATAAGACAGCTTGCGGGCGGCGTTTGCGGGAAGATATACCGCATAGCGGTTATTGACAGCCGCGGTGAAATATCGGGCAGTTTTGACGGAAAATGCGGCAATGATTTGGGCGCGGGCAGCGATGTTTTGCTCACAACCGATAAGGCGGCGGGAATTGAAATGGCGGTGCGCACAATGTTTCCCGATATAGTGGCGTTTGACGAAATAGGAAACGAGGCGGAGCTGAAACGCGTCAGCGAAAGCTTTTGCAGCGGCGTTGATATTATAACCACCGCGCACGCGGGCAGCATAGCGGACCTTAAACGCCGCAGAATAACCGCCGCTCTAATAAACAGCGGCGCTGTTGCAAGCATTGCCATGCTGCCCGAAATTCACGGCGGCACTGTAAAAATTATAAAAGCCGAGGAGCTTGAAAATGGAGTGGCTGTTTAAGCTGTGCGGGTCGGTAATGGTGGTGGCGGCATCCTTCGCGGCGGGGTATATGAAATCTTACGAGCTGCGGCAGCGGGGACGGCGGCTTGCCGATTTGTGCCGAGGGCTTACAGGGCTTAAGGAACGCATACGAATGGGCGGCGGCGAAATTGAAAGGCTTGTTACCGAAAGCTTTGAAAACGGGCTTATTAAGGCAGACGGCGGCTTTTCGGTCGACGGCAGGTGGCTTGATGAAAAGGATGTCGCCCTTATTTATGAATATTTGACCGATATAGGTATGACCGATTCGGAAAGTGAGTATAACCGAACCGAGCTTTACATAAAGCTGCTTTCAAAAAACCGCGATGAGGCGGAGGAAAAATGTGTAGAGCTTTGCCGCGTTTATAACGCGGCGGGGCTGCTCGGCGGAATATTTATTTGCATTTTTTTCTTGTAGGTGAAGTAAATGGACGTTGATTTTATTTTCAGAATAGCCGCAATAGGCATTATTGTAACAGTGCTTAATTTGGTGCTTGTGCGCTCGGGCAGGGAAGACCAGGCAATGCTTACCACCCTTGCGGGGCTTGTGGTGGTGCTGCTTATGGTGGTAAACGCTATAGCGGGGCTTTTTACAACCGTAAAAAGCCTGTTTGGGCTTTAAAAATGGAAGTATTTAAAATTTTGGCGGTCTGCCTTATAACCGCAATATTAGCAATAGTTTTAAAGGAGCACAGGGGAGATTACGCGCTTGTGTTGGTGCTTGCGGGCGGTGTTACAGTCACCTGCTATGTGCTTAAAAGCATAGTGGGACCCATAGGCTGTTTAAAGCAGCTGCTTTACGATAACGGAATAAAAATGCAATATTTTTCAGTGGCGCTGAAAGCCCTGGGCATAGGCTACATAACCGGCTTTATAGCAGACGCCTGCCGCGACGGGGGACAGGCAAGCCTTGCGGGGAAGGCAGAGCTTGCGGGGAAATGCGCGGTTTTTATTTTGGTGCTGCCGCTTATAGCCTCAATACTTGAAACGGCGTTGGGATTTTTAAAATGAAATTTAAAAAAGTATTTTTAACGCTTATTTTGCTGCTGTTTCTCTTTCCGATTGCGGCATATGCCGCCGAAACGGACGGCGAGGAGCTTTACAGCGAGCAGTATTACGACAGCGGCGCAGATAAGCTTTCAGATTTTTTGCCCGACAGCACGCGCGAATATTTTGAAAAGAACGGTATTGACCCGTCAGATTATGGCTGGGTAGGCTCGCTTACCTCGCAAAATGTATTTTCGCATATACTGGAGTTTTTAAAAAGCGGAGCGAAAACACCGCTTAAAAGCGGGGCGGCAATAACCGCCGTAATTCTTATAACCGCCGCGTTTTCATCAGCCGAAATAAAAAGCAGCGCCGTGCAAACGGCGATATACGCCGCGGTAACCGCGGCAGCGGCAATTATAGCGGGACCTGTTTATGCTTCTATAAAAGCGGGCGTTGACGCAATGAAGGGCTTAAGCGTTTTTATGCTCGCATTTATACCCGTTTTCGCCGTTATAGTGGCGGCGTCGGGCGGAGCGGCAACCTCGGTTTCAATGAGCGCCCTGCTGCTTACTGCGGCGCAGGGGGTCTCCTACATTTCAAGCTTTGCGGTGCTGCCGCTTATGGGCGGGTATTTAGCGGTGAGTATTAGTTCCTCGGTATCTCCGCTTATGCAAAGGTCGGGAATAGCCGAAACGGTTAAAAAGCTCGCGCTTTGGATAACCGCCTTTATCTCTACGGTTTTTGCTGGAATTTTAGGTATACAAACCGCCGTTAATTCCTCCGCCGATACACTCACCGCTAAAACCGCGCGGTTTATTATAGGCAGCTCGGTGCCTGTTGCGGGGGGAGTGCTTTCAGAGGCGCTCGGCACGGTAACGGCGTCGGTCACCTTGCTTAAATCTTCGGTAGGCATATACGGAGCGGCGGCGTGCGCGGCAATACTTTTGCCGCTTATAACCGAGCTGCTGCTTTGGCGGGCGGTGCTGCTTATAACCGCAGGTGTGGCGGGTCTTTTTTCGCTGCCGCAAATATCGGGGCTTTTAAAGGCGGTGGATTCTATGATGTCGGTACTGCTGGGAATAATTTTAATGGTGGGGGCTATGTTTGTAATATCCCTTGCGGTGGTGGTATCGACCGGGAGGGCAAGATGAACGCTTTTTCCGCTTTTGCGGCGGCTTTGTGCGCCGCCTGCGTGCTTATAGGCGCGCTGCATTTAATAACGCCCGACGGCGCTATGTCAAAGCCTGTAAAATACGCTTTAAGCGTGGTGTTTGTTGTATCGGTTATGGCGGCGGCAGCAATACCGCTTAAAAAAATAAGCATTGATTTCATCGCGCCCGACTATACCGAATACTCAGAGGATAGCCTTTACGCAACCTCTGCCGAGTATGTTTACGGTCAGCTTTTGAAAAACGCGGGTATAGAATTTACAAAAATTACAGTTTGTACGGATAAATCGGACGACGGCAGCATAATAATTAGTAAGGTTACGGTTTTTTCGGGGCAAAGCGCCGCCGAAATAAAGCGTGCGCTGGGCGTCGTGGCGGAAAATTACGAGGTAGAAGTTGTAAATGGACAGATTGATTGAAAAAATAACGGGTGCGGTGAAAAATCCCAAAATACTTATAGCCCTGGGGCTTACGGGAATATTGCTTATATGCCTGCCCTCATTTTTCGGGGGGAAAAAGAAAACCGAAACTGAAGAAAGCGTAGAAATAAGTATTGAGGAATACCGCGCGGGGCTTGAAAAAAACGTTGAAGAAATTGTAAGCAGCATAACCGGCAGCAAAAACGTTAAGGTGGTAATAACGCTTGAAAGCGGGATTATATATTCATACGCCGATACAAACGAGGGCACATCCGCCAACAAAACCGCCAGCGGGCAGGAAAGCACAAGCAGCGAATCAAAACAAAGCTACATAACCGTTAAAACGGCGGACGGCGGCGAGCAGGCGCTGCTTATTACTACCGAAATGCCGCAGGTGCGCGGGGTGGCTGTTGTTTGCGAGGGGGGCGACGATGAGATTATTAACGAGAAGATCACAAACGCCGTAACGGCGGCGCTTAATATTACATCAAAAAGAGTATACATAGCGGGAGGAAGCTTTAATGAAAAAAGGTAAAGTATTCGGAAAAAGTCAGATTGTGGTGGCGGTAATGCTGTTGGCGCTCGGCGGCGCTATATGGCTTAATATGAAGTATACGCCGTCATCGGGGAAATACCTCGGTGAGGCGTCCTATGTCAGCGGTAAAAACAGCGTTTCAGCGGTGGAGACCTCTGCAAAAGCGGAAAAAACCACGGGAGATTATTTCACCGAGGTGAAAAAGGAACGCGAAAGCAACCGCAAAAAGGCGCAGGAAAGCATTGAGGAAACGCTTAAAAGCGCAAAGCTTACAGACGCCGATAAAAAGTCGGCGCTTGCGAAAATAGAGGAGTTAGCCGATCGCAGCGAGCATGAAAGCAATATTGAGGCACTGCTTAAAGCTAAGGGCTTTGAAAAGGCTATTGCCGTTATAGGCAACAGCGGAATCAACGTAGTCGTAAGGTCGGAGGGGCTTACTTCCGCACAGACCCTGCAAATTCAGGATATTGTTACGGCGGAAACAAATATATCGCTTGCAAATATTAAGATAGTTCCCGTGAAATAAAACTTGTGTTATTGAAAAAATGTGTTATAATATACCTATAAAGTATATTACACGGAGGGATTATCCATGGAAGATAAAAAGACTGCGCTTTCGGTAAGCACCGAGGTTCTTGAAAAAATGGCGGAAATTGCCGCAAAGGAAGTTGACGGTGTTGCCGGGCTTTCTAAAAAGGCGATGGATATTAAGGGCATAGTTAAAACCAAAAACGCATTTAAGGGCGTAAAGGTTGAAACTATTAACGGCGCTATTGAAATAAGCGTTTATATCTGCCTTAAGGCAGACGCTAAGGTTAAGGAAACCGCAGAGCGCGTTCAGGAAAACATAAAGGATAAAATTCAGACTATGACCGGCAGCGCCGTAACCAAGGTAAACGTTCAGGTTGCGGATATTGAAATTAAAGACGAAGAATAAAAAAGCACCCCGCAGAGGTTTTTATCTCTGCGGGACACATTTTAACCGAATGAGGGACAAGCCCTGCCTTATCAGCTTAAAAATATACGCTTTCAGGAATACATACTGTTTGCCGACATATAGTCGTAAATCGCTTTTCCGTGACCCTGTTCTTCCTTTTGAATACTGTTAAGCACATTGCGCAGGCTTTCCTGCGTAAATTCAAAAATACAGGTGTCATAAAGGTGCGAAGCGTGCTTTTCCATTGTAAGCACATCGGTGCAAAGGTAGCTGTCGTGCTTTTTCGCGTCGGTATCCGCTACGGAGTAAGCCGCAGAAAAACTCGGCTGTGCCTTGCTTCCGCCTGCGGTTGCAGGGGCGGTTCCGCCCTCTATTTGTTCAAGCATACTAAGATGGTGCCGTTCGGTTTCGGCAATGCCCGAAAACAGGGTTTTAAGCTGCGAGTCCAGCGCCTGTGCCGAATATTTTTCGTATTTTTCGGCACATAGCTTTTCCTGTGTTTTAAGGTCCTTTAAAAGGGAAGTTTCTTTTTGCGTTAATTGCATTATAATCACCTCAAAAACAGTATTGCTCAAAAAACAGATAATTATAACAAAAGGTAAAATAAAATGATTAAAAACATACTATTTGATTTGGATGGGACCATGCTCCCTATGGATATGGAAAAATTCACCCACGGCTATTTTAAGCGCCTTGTTGCAAAGGCGGCACCGCGCGGCTACGAGCCCGAAAAGCTTATAAAAAGCGTTTGGGCGGGCACGGCGGCAATGGTGAAAAACAACGGCGGAATTACAAACGAGGAAGCGTTCTGGAACAAATTTTCCGAAATTTACGGTGAAGAAAAAGCCGACGCAGATAAGCCTATGTTTGATGAATACTACCGCAAGGAGTTTTCAGGGGTAAAAGCGGACTGCGGCTTTAACCCCGCTGCCGCAAAAACGGTTGCTGCGCTTAAGGAAAAGGGCTTTGCACTTGTGCTTGCAACCAACCCGATTTTTCCCGCCGCCGCTACTGAAAGCCGCATTGAGTGGGCGGGGCTTGATAAAAACGATTTTCTGCTTTACACCACCTATGAAAACTCGCATTACTGCAAGCCAAACCCTAAATATTATGAGGAAATTCTCGCAAGGCTTAATATGAACGCCGAGGAATGTCTTATGGTCGGGAATGATGTAGAAGAGGATATGATAGCCGAAGCTCTCGGAATGAAGGTTTTTCTCTTAACTGATTGTCTGCTTAATAAGGAAAACAGGGATATTTCGGTTTACCCGCACGGCGGTTTTTCCGAGCTTTTGGAATTTATAGCAGATAATACAAAATTTTAACAATACGGTCGCCGCAAATAGGTAAGCCTTTTTGCGGCGGCTGTATTTTTTAAAATAAATCAAAAAAAGCTTGCATAATTATTCGTAATATGCTATAATATATGCAAATACGGCGAATATTATGCATATTAGAGTGTGTTTTATGAATAAGCCGATGCAATTTTGAAATACGGAGCGTATAAATGACAAAGGTATTTATTGACGGCAGCGCCGGCACAACGGGGCTGCGTATTTACGAAAGACTTGAAAGCAGAAAAGATACCCGGCTTTTAAAGCTGAGCGAAGAAAAGCGAAAGGATAAAAACGCCCGAAAAGAGGCGCTGAACAGTGCCGATATTGCGTTTTTGTGCCTGCCCGACGACGCGGCAAGAGAGTCGGTATCGCTTTGCGAAAACGAAAACACGGTTATAATTGATACCTCAACCGCGCACAGAACGACTGAGAATTTCGCATACGGTTTTCCCGAATTATCGGCAGAGCAAAAAGCCAAAATAGCCTTATCAAAGCGAATAGCCGTTCCCGGCTGCCACGCAAGCGGGTTTATATCCTTAATTTATCCGCTTACAGAAAACGGTATAATAGAAAAAAGCGCCCTGCTTTCCTGCTTTTCGGTAACGGGTTACAGCGGCGGCGGAAAAAAGATGATTGCGGAATATGAGGGTGAAAACAGAGATATTCTTCTTTCCTCGCCCCGTCAGTACGGCATTGGGCAAACGCACAAGCATCTGCCCGAAATGGTCGCCGTTACGGGGCTTGAAAACAAGCCTGTTTTCTCCCCTATAGTATCGGATTTTTACAGCGGTATGGCGGTTACGGTGCCGCTTTTTGCAAGCATGATAAACGGAACAGCCGATGATATTAAAAGAATTTACAGGGAAAAATATACGGGACCGATTGTAAGTTATGTCGAAAATTCCGATGAAAACGGCTTTATTGCGGCAAACAAGCTTGCGGGAAAAGACAGTATGGAAATATCGGTTGCGGGAAATGATGAAAGAATACTGCTTATTTCACGGTATGATAATTTAGGCAAGGGCGCCTCGGGCGCGGCAATAGAATGTATGAATATAGTTTTGGGGCTTCCAGAAACTGAAGGACTTAATTTATAAGGAATGATTTTATGGAATTTATAAAAGGCGGCGTTTGTGCCGCAAAGGGATTTAAAGCGGGCGGAATACACTGCGGAATAAGGAAAAACCGCACAAAGCGCGATTTAGCCCTTATTGTAAGCGAGAAAAAGGCGGCGGCTGCGGCGGTTTATACAACAAATCTTGTAAAGGGCGCGCCGCTTACCGTTACAAAGGCGCATATAAGCAACGGCT
Organism: uncultured Oscillospiraceae bacterium; assembly: GCA_900549755.1. Taxonomy (GTDB): domain Bacteria; phylum Bacillota; class Clostridia; order Oscillospirales; family Acutalibacteraceae; genus UBA737. The sequence continues at coordinate 2,960 of URPQ01000025.1, read as the reverse complement.
ATGCACAGGCGGTTATATGCAACAGCGGCAACGCAAACACCTGCAACGCAAACGGCATAGAAATAGCCGAGCAGACCTCCGAGCTTTTGGGGGCGGAGCTTAATATATCGCCTGAAGATATAGTGGTAGCCTCAACCGGAGTTATAGGTCAGCCGCTTGATATTACCCCCATTAAAAACGGAATACCGAGCCTTGTAAAATCGTTATCGGCTGACGGCAGCGAAAACGCCGCCGAGGGCATTATGACCACCGATACCAAGGTTAAAGAAATAGCCGTGAGCTTTGAAATAGGCGGCAAGTCTTGCAAAATAGGCGGAATTGCAAAGGGTTCGGGTATGATTCACCCGAATATGGCTACAATGCTTGTGTTTATTACAACCGATTGCGCAATAAGCCCCGAAATGCTTAAAAAAGCGCTTTCAACCGATATTAAGGAAACCTTTAATATGATAAGCATAGACGGCGATACCTCCACCAATGATATGGTAACGGTGCTTGCAAACGGTATGGCGGAAAACGCCGAAATTACCGCCGAGGGCGAAGATTTTAAAACATTTATGAAAGCCCTTAACACCGTAAACGTTTATCTTTGCCGCCGCATAGCGGGCGACGGCGAGGGCGCCACCAAGCTTATTGAGTGCAAGGTGACGGGCGCCGAAACGCTTGAAACCGCAAAAACGGTTGCAAAATCGGTTATATGCTCATCTCTTACAAAGGCAGCTATGTTCGGCTCAGATGCTAACTGGGGGCGCGTGCTTTGCGCAATAGGCTATTCGGGCGCCGCTGTTGACGTTAATAAAATAGACGTTGCCTTTAAATCGCCAAAAGGCGAAATTGCGGTTTGCAAAAACGGCGCGGGAATACCTTTCAGCGAGGAAAAGGCAAAGGAAATTTTGCTGGAAAGTGAAATTGAAATACTTGTTGAATTAAATTCGGGCGAATATTCCTCCTGCGCGTGGGGCTGCGACCTTACATACGATTACGTTAAAATAAACGGCGATTACCGCACCTGAGGTGAAAAGATATGTCAGTTAATTTAAGCAACGCGCAGCGCGCCGAGGTATTGACCCAGGCGCTGCCCTATATTCAAAAATATTACGGTAAGACCGTTGTTATAAAATACGGCGGCAACGCTATGATAAACGAGGAACTAAAGCAGCAGGTAATGGAAGATATTGTGCTTTTATCCCTTATAGGGGTTAAAGTGGTGCTGGTTCACGGCGGCGGACCCGAAATTACCGAAACGCTTAAAAAAATAGGTAAGGAATCGGTTTTTGTGGACGGCTTGCGCGTTACCGATAAGGAGACCGCCGAGGTCGTGCAAATGGTGCTTGCCGGCAAGATAAACAAAAGCCTTGTAAACCTGCTTGAAATGAAGGGCGGCAAGGCAATGGGCATTTCGGGTATGGACGGACACTTAATAGAGGCTAAAACAAGGGACGAAAAATTAGGCTTTGTGGGCAGTATAACAAGGGTGAACGTTGAGCCTATATTTGACCTTTTAAGCCACGATTACATACCCGTTGTTTCAACCGTGGGGTGCGATATGCAGGGCAATGTGTATAACATAAACGCCGATACCGCCGCAGCCTACATAGCGGGCGCTATGAACGCCGAAAGGCTTATTTCAATGACCGATATTGCGGGCATTTTAAAGGATAAGGACGACCCGAACTCCCTTATTCCCTGCATTGATATTGAAGAGGCGGTGGAGCTTTTCAGAGACGGCACAATATCGGGCGGAATGATACCCAAGGTTGAGTGCTGCATAGACGCAATACACCGCGGCGTTAAAAAGGTTATTATTATGGACGGGCGCGTGCCCCACGCGCTGCTTATAGAAACCCTTACCGACGAGGGCGCGGGAACAATGGTAACAAAGGATAAGAATGATGAACGTTAAAGAGAATGACAGCAAATACATTGCAAATACATACGCGCGTTTCCCTGTTGTTATAACAGGCGGCAAGGGCTCTTTGCTTTATGACGAAAACGGCAAGGAATATATTGACCTTGCAACGGGCATTGCCGTTAATACTTTCGGTGCGGCAGACAGCGAGTGGGTAAACGCCGTAACAGAGCAGTTGAATAAAATTCAGCACACCTCGAACCTTTATTACACCGCGCCCCAAACAGAGCTTGCAAGGATTTTGTGCGAAAGAACGGGGCTTAAAAAGGTGTTTTTCTCAAATTCGGGGGCAGAGGCTAACGAATGCGCAATAAAGGCGGCGCGCAAATACACCGCAGAGAAAAAGGGCGGCGAATACTATGAAATAGTCACCCTTAAAAACAGCTTTCACGGCAGAACCGTAACCACCCTTGCCGCAACGGGGCAGGAGGTTTTTCATAAGGACTTTTTACCGCTTACCGATGGCTTTTGCTACGCCGAGGCAAACAACATAACAGACCTTGAAAACACGGTAAAAACACATAAAACCGCCGCAATTATGCTTGAGTGCGTTCAGGGTGAGGGCGGAGTTATGCCGCTTGATACCGAATTTGTAAAAAAAGCCGCCGAGATAGCCGAAAAAGAGAATATTCTTTTAATAATAGACGAGGTACAAACAGGCAACGGCAGAACGGGCGAGCTTTATGCTTATATGAATTACGGTATTTCGCCCGATATTGTAACAACCGCAAAGGGCTTGGGCGGCGGACTGCCGATAGGCGCCACGCTGCTCGGCGAAAAGGTGCAGGATATTTTCACCCCCGGCTCCCACGGCTCTACTTTCGGCGGAAACCCCGCGGTGTGCGCGGGGGCGCTCAGCATTATAAACCGAATAGACTCAGCATTACTTGAGGGTGTAAAGCAAAAATCGGATTACATATTCTCCGAATTAAAGGGCGCAAAGGGTGTAAAATCCGTTTCGGGCTTAGGGCTTATGATAGGCATAGAAACCGAAAAAGACGCGGCTGACGTTATAAATGAGTGCATTAAAAACGGGGTGCTTGTTATAAAG
>URPQ01000024.1 GCA_900549755.1 uncultured Oscillospiraceae bacterium | reverse complement strand
CGATATGTCCGCGCGGCGGGTCGCCGATATAATGCAGCGGCAGGATACGGCGAACACACCGCACGACAGGCTGCTTTATGAATTTTTCTCAAAGCTTTTAAAGGGCGACGGAGCCAACCTTGACAGAATTGAAGAAGAACTTAACGATGAAGAAGAAACCATAATGAGCGGGGGAGATATTTCGGCGGATGAGGTAATAACCGCGCGGCGGAAAGAGCTTTTGCGGCTTAAACGGTATTACGGGCAGCTCTCGGGAATATTTGACGATATTTGCACAAACGATAACGGGCTTTTATCGGACGCCGCGGTTCGCCTGCTTACGGTGCTGGGCACACGGTGCGAAAGATATTACAATGAGGTTTGCAGCTTACAGGAGATAGTTGACCGTATGCGCGAGGCATATCAATCACAGCTTGAAATAAAACAAAATGAGCTTATGAAGCTTTTTACCGTTGTTACGGTCATTTTTCTGCCGCTCACCCTGCTTGTGGGGTGGTACGGTATGAACTTTACCTCTATGCCCGAAATTCACTGGCGGTTTGGTTATTTGGCGGTTATAGCCGTAAGCATAGCAACGGTAATTTTTCTTATATGGTATTTTAAAAGAAAAAAGTGGTTTTAGAATTTTAAAAAAATTAAAATTCCGTTGTAATAACAACATACCTTTCCAAATAAGGCTGATATAATAGAGCCATACCAAGGGAGGTAATAAAAAATGATAAGAAAAATTATAAGCATAGATGAAGAAAAGTGTAACGGCTGCGGCGCATGCGCAAATGCCTGCCACGAGGGCGCAATAGGTATGGTGAACGGCAAGGCAAAGCTCTTGCGGGACGACTATTGCGACGGCTTAGGCGACTGCCTGCCCGCCTGCCCCACCGGTGCCATAACCTTTGTTGAACGCGAGGCGGCGGCATATGATGAGACCGCGGTTGCGGCAAACAAGGCAAAAAAAGAAAAAGCCCCGCTGCCGTGCGGATGCCCCGGAACGGCGAGCCGAAGCATAAAGCACGCAGAAAAAGCGGAAAAGGCAGGGCAAGGCGCGGAATACGCCGAAAGCCGACTTTCGCAGTGGCCCGTGCAAATAAAATTAGTGCCAGTAAACGCACCGTATTTTAACGGCGCTAAGCTGCTTATCGCGGCGGACTGCACGGCATATGCCTATGCCGCGTTCCACGAAAAATTTATAAAGGGACACATAACCCTTGTGGGCTGCCCCAAGCTTGACGGGGTGGATTACTCCGAAAAGCTGACCGAAATAATTGCGAATAACGATATTAAAAGTGTTACGGTGGTGCGAATGGAGGTTCCCTGCTGCGGCGGGCTTGAAGCCGCTGCAAAAACTGCCCTGCAAAACAGCGGAAAGTTTATTCCCTGGCAGGTGGTTACAATTTCTACCGACGGCGAAATTTTGGAATAAAGCTTATTGACAAAGAAATAGGCGGCGGTATAATAATAGTATGAGAAATACGGATTTCATAAATATTATTACTGCCGCCGCGGCACATTCGCGGCTTTCAAAAACAGCGCTTTTTATTCAGCACGGGAGCACCCCGTGCCTTTTGCACTGCATTGCCGTGGCATATTACTGCTACCGGCTGGCAGAGCACTTTAAGCCGCTTAAAAGCCATGAAACCGAGCTTGTGCGCGGCGCGCTTTTGCATGATTATTTTCTTTACGATTGGCATATACCCGATAAAAACAGACCTATGCACGGCAGGTATCACCCCGGTGCGGCGCTTAAAAATGCCGAGCAGGATTTTGATTTAAGCGACAGGGAGCGGGATATTATTAAAAAGCATATGTTTCCGCTCACTCTCACTCCGCCCGCGTTTAAGGAAAGCTTTTTGGTCTGTCTTGTAGATAAGGGCTGCTCGGTTTATGAAATTTTCGCCCGCAAGGCTTATAAAAACAGGCAAATACGCGAAGCGTTTGAGCGGATAAGGGAGAAAAATTAAGGGTTTATCCTCGGATTATCCGTTCGGTTTAAAAGATAGTCAACCGAAACATTATAAAAATCGGCTATTTTAATAAGCGTGTAGGTGGGAAAGTCAATTTCCCCACGCTCATAATTACTGTATACCCGCTGACTGCAAGAGAGAATTTTACTCATTTGCGTTTGGGTTAAGTCGTTGTCTTCTCTAAGATCTCTTATTCTCGGATAAAGCGGCATATCATACCTCCGTATTTAGCAACCGAATACATTTTTATTATTTTCATTATATTTTAGAAAATAATTCGCTATTGACTTTTAGCGGTAAATCCGCTAAAATAATGTATGACGAAACCTAAAAAAGAGGAAGTTATATTAAATGGAGTATATTGCGGCCGGAATATTGATATTGCCGTTTGCGGCAATAATAATTATAAAATTCATATCCTTTATTGTTCCGCACCATAATGACAGCCGGTATTTTCTCATGGAAATGCAGCGCGCCGATTCAAGGGGAGAATACCGTTATTGGCGAAAGCAACTGCGTTGTCACCGTCTTTGTTTACTGCCCTTTGTTAATACACGGAATGTGGAAAAAATATATGAAAAAGTATTCCGCAGCTAAAAAACACTTGACAGAGTGGTGAAAACGCGTTATTATATATGTGTTAAAGCGTTGAAAAGGACAGTAGTTTTTTTAAAGTGAATTTAAAAGAGAGCGTGTGCCATCGGCTGAAAGCCGCGCAAATTCCGAAAAAGCGAACACCGCCTTTGAGCGCCGTGGGTTGCAACACGGACGTTTTACCTGCGTTAAGGGTAGTAAAGTGCCGTTTTTTTTAAAAACGGAATGCGGGTGGAACCGCGGAGTATGGTTTAAATTTGCTCCGTCCCTCTTAATAGAGGGGCGGAGCTTTATTTTTTCGGAGGTATAGGTTATGATAAAGGTTACTTTAAAGGATGGCAGCGTAAAGGAATTCCCGGCCGGAATTTCCGCTTACGAAGCCGCAAAGGAAATTAGTATGGGGCTTGCGCGCAACGCCTGCGCCGCTAAAATAAACGGCAAAAGCGCCGATTTGCGCGATACGCTGAACGAAGACTGCGAGCTTGAAATTTTAACATTTGATGATGAATACGGCAAATGGACCTTCCGACATACCGCGTCGCACATTATGGCGCAGGCGGTTAAAAGGCTGTACCCTGACGCTAAGCTTGCAATAGGCCCCGCCGTTGACGACGGGTTTTACTATGATTTTGACGTAGAAACCAAATTCACGCCCGAGGACCTTGCGAAAATCGAGGCGGAAATGAAGAAAATCGTCAAAGAGGATATAAAGCTTGAGCGTAGCTATAAGAGCAGAAACGAAGCGGTTGAGTTCTTTAAGGAAAAGAATGAGCCTTACAAGGTAGAGCTTGCCGAGGATATTCCCGAGGGCGAGGATATAAGCTTTTACACGCAGGGCGAATTTACCGATTTGTGCGCAGGCGCGCACCTTATGAGCACGGGTGCGGTTAAAGCGTTTAAGCTTACCTCCGCCACGGGTGCATACTGGCGCGGCGACTCCTCAAAGAAAATGCTCTGCCGCGTTTACGGCACGGCTTTCCCGAAGGCGAGCGAGCTTGAAGCGCACCTTAATATGCTGGAGGAGGCTAAAAAGCGCGACCACAATAAGTTAGGGCGCGAGCTGGAGCTTTTCACCACCGTTGATATTATAGGTCAGGGCTTGCCGATAATGTTGCCCAAGGGCGCTAAAATAATTCAGATATTGCAGCGCTTTGTTGAGGATGAAGAGGCGCGTCGCGGCTGGCAGCTTACCAAAACCCCATATATGGCAAAGCGCGAGCTTTACAAGCTTTCGGGTCACTGGGACCACTACCTTGACGGTATGTTTGTTTTGGGCGACCCGAACGACGAAACAAAAGAATGTTTTGCGCTGCGCCCGATGACTTGCCCGTTCCAGTATCAGGCATATTTAAACCGCGCGCGCTCGTACCGCGACCTGCCCCTGCGCTATGACGAGACCTCGACCCTTTTCCGCAATGAGGACAGCGGCGAAATGCACGGCCTTATAAGGGTTCGCCAGTTCACAATTTCCGAGGGTCACTTAATGTGCACCCCAGACCAATTAGAGCAGGAGTTCCGCGGTTGCCTGGAGCTTGCTATTTATATGCTCAAGACGTTAGGGCTTTATGAGGACGTTTCCTACCGTTTCTCACAGTGGGATTCCAATGACCGCGATAAATATATAGGCACACCCGAGCAGTGGGATGAGGCGCAGGGAGTTATGAAGAAGATACTTGACCACCTTGAAATTCCCTATAAAATCGGCATTGGCGAGGCGGCTTTCTACGGGCCCAAGCTCGATATTCAAATAAAGAACGTTTACGGCAAGGAAGACACGCTTATCACTATTCAAATAGACCAAATGCTCGCCGAGAAGTTCGGTATGGAGTATGTTGACCGCGACGGCGTGAAGAAAAACCCCTATATTATTCACCGTACCTCTATCGGCTGCTACGAAAGAACCCTTGCGTTGCTTATTGAAAAGTACGCGGGCGCATTCCCGATGTGGTTAGCCCCCGTTCAGGTAAAGCTTTTGACCATTGCCGACCGCCACTGCGACTACGCTTATGATATTAAGCGTCGCCTTGAAGAAAAGGGTATACGTGTGGAACTTGATGACCGCAACGAGAAGATAGGCTATAAAATTCGCGAGGCACGCCTGCAAAAGGTGCCCTATATGCTTATAATCGGCGATAACGAGGTGGAAAACGGCACGCTTTCGGTAAGAGAACGCGGCGAAAACGGCGATCTCGGCTCTATGACGGCGGATGAGTTTATTGAGCGCGCGGTATCGGAAGATAAGAGTCGTGTAATAAAATAAAACGGTGTTTGTATTTGCAGCCCCAAAATATCAAATAAAAAACAAAACGGCAGAAATCGCTTCTGCCGTTTTGTGCGTTTAGACAATACAATCAGGGTACAATGCTTTTTTGAAGAAACGGTGCAGTTATCGGCAACGCCCCCTCCGCTCACAATACGCCAGTATTCCTCGCGCGTCGCGCCGCGCCGCTAAGCAGCACCGTTTTCTTACAAATTTTCCGCTATGGGAAGTATTGTACCCTGATTGTATTGTCTAAGTAAGACGTTATTTTGAAATATCAGCCTCAAACCAAAAGCAAACCCCGTTTTCAGTGTTGTAAACCCCGCAGCTGTGTGAGTGCAGTTTCATTATAGCCGAAACTATTGAAAGCCCCAGCCCGAAACGGCTGCTTTCCCGCTTGTGCGAGGTATCACCCCTGAAAAAGCTTTGCCATATTTGCGGCATAAGCTCCTCTGATATATGGCTGCCTGTATTGGCAACCGAAATTCTGGCAACGCCGCCCGACTGGGTTGCGCTTACCGTAACGCTGCCGCCCTCGGGTGTGTGCGCCGCCGCGTTTTCAAGGTATGCCTTTAAAACCTGCTCTGTCTGCAATGGGTCGGCATTTACGCTAAAGCCCTGCGGCAAAAGGTTTTCGGCGGTGATTTTTTTATTTGCAAATATGCGGCGCAGCATATCGTCGGTCATTTGCGATATATCAAAATCACTGCGGTTTATGGGTATTTGCCCCGATTCATAGCGCGAAAGCTCCAAAATGCTCAAAACTAAACGGTTCATACGGTGGCTTTCGTCAATTATAGTATTGCAGTATTCCTCTTTCGATTCTTCATTTATGTTTAGTTTAAGCCCCTCGGCGTAGCCGCTTATAATGGCTATCGGCGTTTTAAGCTCGTGAGAAACATTGGCTACAAAGCCGCGTCGCATAGCGTCAAGCCGGCGTTCCTCCTCAATATCGTCGCGCAGCTTGGCGTTTGTCTCGGTAAGCTCTGTGAGCGCGGTATTAAGCGATTCCGAAAGCGCGTTTACCGAGCTTGCAAGCTGACCTATTTCGTCCTGACGGTCAATTTTAAGCTTACGGTTGAAATTAAGCTTTGCCATATCCTCGGTTATTTCGTTCATCTCAGCAATAGGGCGGGAGAACTGCCGCGCGAATATCAGCACCCATATTATCGAAAGCAAAAAGCAAATTACCGATACGAAAATCATAAACTGATTGGCGATTGACGCCGAGTTTGATATAAGCTTTTTCTGTATTCGCACCTCGGCAAATAAATTATTCGCTATTTGCTTGCGGCAAAGCAGATATTCATTTTTATCAAAACGGCGCACGGCGGTTTCAAAAACCGTGCCGTCACCGAAGGTCTCGCTTTTTATGGGCGACATTTCCTCGTGGGTCATAATGAACTTATCGCTTTTGAGCGAGAAATAGTCCATCATCTGCCCGCCGTGGGTGGTGTAAAGTATGCGCCCCGAGGAGTTATATATTTCAACATCAAAATTAAACTTTTCATTTATTTCCGATAATGCCGATATAACCGTTGTGGTGTCGTTAAAGTCAAGGGTTTCCACCTGTGCCAGCTGCTCCTTAAGCGCCTTTTTTTCCTTTGCGCTGAAAAAGCTTACCAAAAGCGTTACGTTTGAAAGTGAGAGCACCAGAACAAACACGGCGAATATTACGGCTATTCTTATGAAAATATTAAACCAAAGCTTCTTTTTAAGTCCGTTAAACCTCAAGCTTGTACCCCATTCCGTAAATGGTTTTAAGGTGCGCGGCGCCGTAATCGCCGAGCTTTGTGCGAAGTCTGGCTATGTGCGAGTCCACCGTGCGGGAGTCGCCTAAGTAATCATAGCCCCATATGGCGTTTAAAAGCTGGTCGCGGGTCAGCACTCTGCCGGAATTTTCATAAAGGTATGAAAGCAGCTCAAACTCTTTAAGCGTAAGCTCCAGCGCCTTCCCGTCAATATACGCCACAAACGCGCCCGAATCTATAAAAAGACCTTTTTTAACCTCGTCCTCTGCCAGCACGCTGCCGTCGCTGCGCTTTATAAGCGCGTCAACCCTTTTTACCAGAACAGCGGGGGAAAAGGGCTTTGTAACATATTCGTCAATGCCCGACTCAAAGCCCGTAAGCAAATCAAACTCCTCAGCGCGGGCAGAGAGCATAATTATCGGAATATCGCTTGTTTTGCGAATTTCCTTTGTAAGCGCCCAGCCGTCAAGCTCGGGCATCATAATATCAATTATCGCAAGCGCAATATCGGGGTTATTATTGAAAGCTTCAAGCGCCGCAGCCCCGTCCGCCGCGGGCAAAACCTCATAGCCGCTCATCTTTAAAAAGTCCGATACCAGCTTTACAATGCGTTCCTCATCATCGGCAACAAGAATTTTTTTTGTTTCCATAGCCTTTCCTCCCTTACATATTAAAATATAATCGAAATATTTAAGAGATTTATTAAGAAATTGTAAATTAAGGCTGCGGTTATAGGGCGAATTGGGTTGCAGCTATTTTCCGCCTGATTGGTTTACTGCCTTTTCGGAAAAGGCATATTTTCAGGCAGACCCAAAATGTAATCTGCCGAAACATTATAAAATTTGCAAAGAAAAATCAATCTTTCAATAGGCAGCGGGTGCACGCCTCTTTCGTACTTGCCGTAATAGCTTGTATCTATTCCCATAGCCTTTGCTACGGTTTTTTGGTCTAAGTCTCTGTCCTCTCTTAAATCTTTTAGAATATCATAGTACTTTTTCATAAGACGCATATCTCCTTTTTGTTTGTAAATATAATTATATCATAGGAAATAAGTTTCCTCTTGACAAAGGATATATATATCCTTTATAATGCTGATAGAAATTGAAAAGAGGTAATAATATGGAATTTTCAAATATGTTAAAAAGATGTAAGTTATCGGAATTAAGCGATTATTTTTTAGACTTAGGGCAAAGTCTTATTGAAAAGGAAGACCTTGACTATGAAACCGCAATAAGAAATATGGAGTGCCGTACCGAAAAGCTTATCAATTCTTATTTTAAAAATGAAGCCGAACGTGATAAATTTTATAAAGAAATTGCAAGCCGCGATGCCGTGATAAGAGATACATACTTTCAGATTGGTTTTATTGCGGCGGTAAATTTTATGAGAGAGCTTGAAAAGCGTGGGCAGGAGCTTAACAAGCCGGAAAGACGGCTGAGCGATATTTAGCCTATTAAGCCTTACGAAATTTTTTCAACCTTGCAGCCGGTGTAGTAATAGGTGAGAATTTCTTTAAAATCGCTACCCTGCTTTGCCATATAATTTGCGCCGTATTGACTCATACCCACGCCGTGACCGTAGCCGCGCACCGTAAAGGTAAAGCTGCCGTCTGCGTATTTAACGCTGAAATTGAGTGAGCGCAAATCAAAGATACTGCGAATTTTGGCGCCGTTTATATCGGTGCCGCACACGGGAACGGTTAAAACAGAGCCGGAATCGGTGCGTTTCGGCTCGCCGAAATAAGCGGCAGGCTCGCCTGATAGCTTACATTCATCCCCGAGCTTTTTTTGCAGCTCCTCGGCGGATACCTTTACCTCGCTTATATAATCGGGTGAAAGCTTATCCCCAGGGCTTGCAACGGGCTTTAGGTAGGAAAGAGAGCCGCCCCATATATCGCGGCTGTCCTCAGTTTTTCCCGAGGATATTGCATGGTAAACCGCCGTTATAGGCTCGCCCTCGTATGTAACAATAAGATTTTTGACATCTGCCACAGCGTCTTTGATTTTTTTTGAGTATTCCTCCGCCTTATCGCCCCAGCGCTTTTCGGCATCTGCCTTTGATATGTAGCTTTGGTCTACCGTGTAGTCGGTTGTAAGGTCGTAGCTTTTATCTTTATTATCCGCTCTGCGGCGGCACGCCAGCGTATATGCGGCAACCGCCTGAGCTTTCAGCGCCTCCGGCTCGTAAAGCGCCGGCATTTCGGCGGCAACCACACCGAAAATATATTCGTCTGCGGTCAAAACGCTTACGGTGTCGGTCTGCATATCGCAAATTCTAAAGGTGTCGCCCTTTTCCTGCTTGTCTGTTTTTGAAGTAAAAAGCTTTGTTGCAGCTGAAACGGCGGGCTTTTGTTCGGTGGTGGCTCCTAAAAGCGGGAAAATAAACATAGCTGACAAAATTATAAGTCCCGAGCAAAGTATTTTTTTCATTGTTATTCCTCATATTTCGTATTATTTTATTGACATTTTCAACGTAAAGGGTTAAAATTATATGTACTCTTTATTTTTAGAATATGCTTTTTTTGGAGTGTAAATGAATGAAATATAAAAAAATACTTCTGTTTTCTGGCATAGCCCTGCCCGCGTCGGTTTTGCTGCGCTTTTTGCAGCTTGTATTCACTGTGGATACAAAGACCGGATTTTTCAAGCCCGAGTATAAGGAAACAGGGTATTATCTTTTAATACTCATAATTGTTTGCGCGGCGGTTACGGCGGCGCTCTGCTTTACTACGCACCGCAAGCCTGAAAATCCGCCTAAAAAAAGTCTGCCTTTGGCAATAGTCTCATTTTTAACGGCGGTAATAACCGGTGTGGAAATATTTTCAGAGTCATTTTCGGGTACGGTTATGCACTGGCAAACCTCGCTTTTAATGCTTGCGGGAATTGCGGCGATTGCGTTTTTTACTGTTTACGGAATAAGCCTTGTTTCCGATTTTAAGCTGCCCCCAATTTCGGCGGCAGTGCCGGTTATATATTTTATTATTAAGGTTATATGCGTTTTCACCTCAATTTCATCGCTTGCGCTTATAACCGATAATGTGCTTATGCTGGCGGCGTATTGCGTTATGCTGCTGTTTTTCCTCTGCTTCGGCAAGCTTTACAACGGCATTGACCGTGAATACAATTTCAGAAAGCTGCAGGCGGCGGGCTTTGCCTCGGCTATACTTTGCTTTACACAAAGTATTCCGCATATAGTAATAAATCTTTTAAACGGAAACAGCTATCAGCACACTTCAAATATTTCAAATATATCCTTGCTGGCATACGGTTTGTTTACGGCGGTATTTACGCTTGTTTTCTTTTCGCTTAAAAACGTTACCGTAACTCACCGCCGCGATACTGTTACCACACAGCTTTATATGTGATTTTCGGTGAGCTTATATGAGAATGAGAAAGAAAAAGCACCTTGAGGAAAGGCTCGGAAATATATCCGAGCTGCTTTTTATAAGCGACCTTGAGGACAGAAACTTCAACAATGCGGCGGAAAATCCCGAATATATTGATTTTGATAAATGGTTCGGCAGGTCTGCGCCGCATTTTCTTGAAATAGGCTGCGGTAAGGGCGGCTTTGCCGTAGAATATGCAAAGCGCAACCCCGAAACGGATATTATTGCGGTTGAAAAGGACGCTAACGTGATAGTTGCCGCGTGTGAGGCGGCGAAAAATGCCGAAGTTCACAATCTCCGCTTTATAAAGTGCAGCGCCGAGTATCTGCCGAAATATATACGCCCGCAAAGCATTGGGCAAATATTTCTTAATTTCAGCTGCCCGTTTCCTAAAAATAAATACGCAACGCACAGGCTGACTCACCGCCGCTTTTTAAAAATATATAAGACGCTTATGCTGCCAGGTGCCGAAATTCACCAAAAAACCGATAATATGCACTTTTTTGAGTTTTCTATTGAGGAACTTACCGCTGCGGGCTTTGCGCTTAAAAATGTATCGCTCGATTTACACGCAAGCAATTTTGAAAATAATATTGAAACGGAATATGAGCATAAGTTTTCGTCTCTCGGTCAACCGATTTACCGGCTTGAGGCGTATTTACCGGACGAGGTTTTGTAAATGATTGATTTTCATATTGAAAAAATAGCCGACCGCTGCGCCGAATTCGGCGCGGTGATTGATGGCGAAATTGCAGAACGTCTGAATTTATACGGTAATCTTTTGCTCAGTTGGAATGAAAAAATCAACCTGACTGCAATAACCGCGCCGGAGGATGTGCTTTACAAGCATTTTTATGACTGCATACTCTTTTTAAAGGCGATAACTCCCAAAGAGGGCGCCCGAATAATTGACGTAGGCACGGGAGCGGGCTTTCCGGGAATGGTGCTTAAAATTGTTCGCCCCGATATAAACGTAACCCTGCTTGACAGCCTGAATAAACGCCTTGTGTTTTTGAATGAGGTAATTGGGGAATTGGGACTTGAGGGTGTTTCTACCGTGCATATGCGTGCGGAGGACGCAGGAAAAGCGGCAGCCCACCGCGAAAGGTATGATATTGCCTGTGCGCGTGCCGTTGCCGCGTTGCCAACACTTATGGAGTATTGCATTCCGCTTGTAAAAAAAGGCGGCAGTTTTGTTGCTATGAAGGGTTCCTCAGCAGCCGAGGAAATGAGCCGCAGCCTTAATGCGGTGCGCCTTTTGGGGGCGGATAAACCTACTATTATATGCGAAACCCTGACCGGTAATGAGCAAAGAGCCTTTATAATTTCAAAAAAAATATCGCAAACCCCGACAAAATACCCGCGAAAACCAGCCGAGATATCAAAAAAGCCGCTTTAATGCGGCTTTTTTTGTTGTAAAGCGTCACATTCTCCCGACCGGTTTTTCTTTACAAATTCAAAAAAATGTATAAAATTAAACTCAGAAAGGGAAAAGGAGGAATAAAATGTATACTCTCTCCGATAAAAAACTTATAATGCTGCGCCCGCGGGACATAAAGCCCTCGCCCGCGCGCCCACGCCGATGCTTTGATGAATATGAGCTAAAGCTGTTAACCGACAGTATTCAGGCAAGCGGAATTATTGAACCGCTGGCAGTGCGGCGGCTGCAAGGCGGGGGCTACGAGCTTATAACCGGCGAACGCAGGCTGCGTGCGGCGCTTAAAGCGGGGCTGAGGCGGGTGCCGTGTGTGGTACATAAAACCAATGAAGAAACCGCCGCACTTTACTCGGTAATAGAAAACCTGCAAAGAAGCCGCCTTAACGCCTTTGAGGAGGCTGAGGGAATAAACCACCTTATAACCGAATACGGATTTTCGCAATCCGAGGCGGCGGCAAAGCTGGGAATAGCGCAATCAACCCTTTCAAACAAGCTGCGGCTTTTACGGCTTTCCGACAGTATTAAGGCAAGCGTAATATCATCGGGGCTTTCCGAGCGCCACGCGCGCGCCCTTTTGCGGCTGCCCGAGGAACGCCGACAGGAGGCGCTTGACCGTATTATTGCGGACGAGCTTACGCCCAAACAAACGGAGGAATATATTTTTGACCTTTTAAACCCGGAGTACGAGCCGTGCGAAACGCCCGAGGAGCCGGTAAGAAAAGCGGCTATAGGCGATGTAAGGCTTTTTTCAAACAGTCTTTCAAAGCTTATAACAACGCTGCAAAATTCCGGAATTGAAGCCGTTTCCAAAAAATATGAAAATGATAAATATGTTGAGTACAAGGTTCGTATACCGAAATCAGCGCCGAGTACAGAGCGCTGCAAGCAGTTAAAAATCTGCTGAATGAGCTGCGCTTTCCGCGTCTCCCCTGCGCGGAGCGGCTCTGAGCGGTTTTTAAATTCATATAACCGAGAAATCGCCCCGGCTTGTTCGGGGCGATTTCTTATAAAAAAGCTTGAAAAAAATAACGATATAATATAGTATAATAATTGGGGAGGGGTCTACATTGAAAAAAATTATTATTGCTTTACTTTCGGTAATACTGTGCCTTTTGTTTTCCGGGTGCGGCGGGGATAAAGCCGTTTCCGAGGGTGAAATTGCGGGCGGCGACTGGCGCACAACCGGAATAGTTCGCGACAGCGGCAGCATTGCCCGTGACGGAAAGGTTACTGATGTGCTTATTTGCGTGCACGAAGAAGACGCGGTGTTTTATTATGATAAGAAGGAACAGACTGTTTTCACCGATGTGAAGTATCCTATGGCGGTAAAAGACCCGTGGGAGGCTTACAAAAGCACCGATTTTGCCGATATGAACGGCGATGGAAACAGCGATGTTTCCATGACGTTTTTGCTGAGTGACGGCGATACCATGGCTATGACCTGGCTGTGGGACAGCGAGCAGGAGGCTTATATTTTCAGCGAGGAGCTGTCGTCTGTTATGGGCAGCCCTGAAAAATAAGGGGAGCTTATGAAAAAAATTTATTAAAGCAACTTCAATGTTTTTCATGCCAAGCGATACCCAAAGTCCTGACGGCAGCTACAGCCGGCGAGCTGTACGGTATAACGCTTTGCGGCGGCATATTAAGCGCTGCTCTTAGCACAAAGTATGTGTTTGCGGGTATACCGCAAAGCTTTGATTTCAGTAACATTGACGGAATACGGAAATATTACATCAATTCATTGCAGGATATGGGGCGTATTATTGAAATGATTAAAAAAAATACTGCTCTTTTCAGAGCGGGGGAGTGAGGAAGAAAATATGGAGCTATGGGTTGCAGCAGTGCTTTTAGTCTTTGCGATTTTGGGAATAGTGCTTTCCGCCCGCCTTTTAAAGCAGAAAAATAAGCTGCGCGTTTTCTGTATGGCAGTGTGCATTTTGGCGGCATTTGCCCTTACTGTATACATTGGGCTGACGGTTATTTTCGTCTATGCGGTGCAGAATCAGCCGCCGACAAACTGAAAATTATATAAATAAAAATAATAGGTAAAAAAACGAACGTCTGCGTAAAAAGCAGACGTTCGCTATGTTCTGACATTTATCAGTCCTCGGCAATTGCCTCTACGGGACATCCGGCAGCGCAAGCTCCGCAGCTGCAGCACTTGTCAGCGTCTATCTCGTAATGCTCAGCACCCTCGGAAATAGCGTCGCAGGGACATCCGGCAGCGCAAGCTCCGCAGCTGATGCAAGAATCGGAAATAACATAAGCCATTAAAAACACCTCCATAGCCTGTTTTTACTTATTGTAACAATATTCGACTCAAAATGCAAGTAAAATATTATTCCAATTTGTATAATTATTTATTCTTCTTCCCGTTTTGGGCGTTTTTTAAAGCGGGAAAGCGGTTTTACCTCGTCGCGGTGTATTTTAAACGGCAGCGAATCACTGTCGGAAAGCCGTACTGTGAGATAGCCGGTTATAAGATTAACATCGGTAACAACGGCGTTGCCCTCGGGCGTTTTAACCGTTGAGCCGACGCTCGGGGTAAGTGAATTAAGGTATTCATAAGCGTCCTGCTCATATTTAAGACAACACATAAGCCTGCCGCAGCTGCCGGAAATTTTAGTGGGGTTAAGCGATAACCCCTGCTCCTTAGCCATTTTAATGGAAACGGGCTGAAAATCATTTAAAAATTGCTTGCAGCAGTAGGGTCTGCCGCAAATGCCAAGCCCGCCGAGCATTTTTGCCTCGTCGCGCACACCTATCTGGCGCAGCTCAATTCGGGTATGAAAACGCGAAGCCAAATCCTTTACCAGCTCGCGGAAATCCACCCTGCCGTCTGATGTGAAGAAAAATACTATCTTATTCGCGTCAAAGGAATACTCTACCTCGACCAATTTCATATCTAATTTATGGGCAAGAATAAGCTCCTCGCAAATTCCGAAAGCCTCTTTTTCTTTTCTTTTGTTATCTTCCCTGCGTGCCATATCCTTTTCGGTTGCCTTGCGAATAACCTTTTTTAGCGGCTTTACAATCGCATCCTTTGCTACCTCGTGGTTAGCGGCGCTCACTGTTCCTATTTCTGTGCCGTTTTGGGTCTCTACAATAACATATTCGCCCTGTTCGGCTTTAATTCCGGCGGGGTCAAATGAATATGCCCTACCGTTCTCTTTAAATTTTACGGATATTATTTCTGTCATATACTCCTCCGTCAGCTTATTTTGGTTGCTTTGCAGACAAGAGCGCTGAAAAGCAGACTTAAATTAACATTTGTTGAAAGGCTTTGCTCAAAACCGCCGAGCGCGGCATAAAAATCCGACAAGGTACGCGCGGTAAGCGAATTTGTAAGATTTTTTTTAAGCGCCGCCGCAGTGCAAAGCTTTAATTCCTTTAAAAACGCATCAGCCTCGGTGCGGTTTTTTTCAAATTTTGCAGCCGTTTTTAACATTCCCAGCTCATCTGAGGAAAGCATAAGCCTTATAAATTCCTCCGCCGCCTTTACAGCGTCCGACGAGCTGCCCGAAAGCAGGTTCAGCGCCGCGCCTATATTTCCGCCCGTTTCTTTAAGCACGGGGCTTATTTGCTCGGCGGTGTAATTTGTATTTGCCGCCATATATTTTTCCGCCTCGGAAATTTCCGGGGGAGAGAGTGATAGCACGGTGCAGCGGGATATTACCGTATCAAGCAGCGCCGCCTTGTTTTCGGCAATAAGAATAAAAAGCACTGAGCCGGGCGGCTCCTCAAGCACCTTTAAAAGCGCGTTTTGCGCCTGCTCGTTCATAGTGTCCGCCATATCTATTATAAAAACGCGGCGGGCTGACATATGCGGCTTTACATACGCCTCGCTCCGCAGCGACCTTATTTGCGCCACGGTTATATTCTTTTTGCCGTCCTCGGGGGCTACCGTCCAAATATCGGGGTGTGTGCCCGCATGCTCCAGCCGACAGCCGCGGCACTCACCGCAGGGCTTATTTTCACCCTCGCAAACGGCGGCGCGGGCTGTAAATGCGGCAAGCGTATGCCTGCCTGTGCCCTTATCACCCTCTATAAGTATGGCGTGGGGCAGCCGCCCGCTTTCAATAGCGTCTGTGAGTGCGCCGCGTATTCTCGCGTTTCCTGCAAGCGGAAAGCTCATAGCACAAAACCGACCTTTTTCATTGCCTTGAAATAGGTCTTGCGGGCAATGTGCTCGGCTTTTTCGGCGCCCTCTTTATAAAGACGCTCAAGTTCCTTTTTATCGGCGATTATTTCATCGTGCCGCTGCTTTATTGGTGCTAAGGTATCGGCTACCGCCTCGCCCACGGCAAGCTTGAAATCGCCGTAGCCCCTGCCCTCAAATTCGCGCTCTACCTCATTGGTAGATTTACCCGTAACCGCCGAATAAATGGTTATAAGGTTGGAGACGCCGGGCTTATCTTCCGACATTTTAATTTCCGAGCCGGAATCGGTAACGGCGCGTTTGAATTTGCGAATAATCGTATCGCGGTCATCAAGCAGAGCGACCCATGCGTTTACATTGTCGTCCGATTTCGACATCTTTTTTTCCGGGTCCTGCAGCGACTTTATCCTTGCACCCGCTTTGGGTATATATCCGTCCGGTATAGTGAAAACATCACCGTAAATATTGTTAAAACGAATGGCAATATCGCGGGCAATTTCAAGGTGCTGCTTTTGGTCTGCACCTACCGGCACCAAATCGGGCTTGTAAAGCAGAATATCCGCCGCCATAAGCACGGGGTATGAGAAAAGCCCTACGTTTATATTATCGGGGTGCTTTTTGCTCTTATCCTTAAACTGGGTCATTCTTGACATTTCACCGAACTGTGTATAGCAGGAAAGCAGCCACGAAAGGGCGGTGTGCTCCGGCACCTGCGACTGAATAAAGACGGTGTTTTTCTCAGGGTCTATTCCGAGGGCTAACAGCATTGCGTATGTGGAGTATATCTGACTGCGCAGCTTTGCGGGCTCCTGCCGCACGGTTATTGCGTGCAGATCGGCAACAGCAAAAAAGCAATCAAATTCCGATTGCATTGCCGCCCAGTTTTTAAGCGCACCGAGGTAATTACCGAGGGTTAAAAGTCCGCTCGGCTGTATACAGCTGAGAACGCGTTTTTTAGCGTCAGCCTGATTATTTTCGCACATATTCATTCCGCCTTTAAGCATTAGATTATTCGTAATATCTATTCTAACACATTTTTCGGCGACTTACAAGTTTTTTATGCGGCATAAAATATCATTTGCAGAGAACTTTTTTAAGTTACTTGACATTTTTTTAACAAAGTATTATTATAATAATGTAACTACCGTTCCCGAAGGGGGAGATTGAAATGAGCAGCAATATTTCAGAATCCGTTATAAAGCGTCTGCCGCGCTATTACCGTTTTTTGGGAGAGCTTAAGGCGGCGGGTATGACGCGCATATCCTCGCGCGAGCTTTCCGAAAAAATGGGGCTTACGGCAAGCCAGATCCGCCAGGACCTAAACTGCTTCGGCGGCTTCGGTCAGCAGGGTTATGGCTATAATATTGAGCTTTTGCAATCGGAAATTGCGCGGATATTGGGCATTGACGCGCCGAAAAGCGCTATTCTTATAGGCGTGGGCAACCTTGGCAAGGCAATAACAATGCACGTGAATTTTGAGTCAAAGGGCTTTAAGCTTATAGGACTTTTTGACAGCAAGGAATCGCTTGTGGGGCAAATGATAAAAAATCTGCCCGTTCGCAGCATTTCAACACTGGATGAATTTTGCCGCGAAAACCTGCCGGAGGCGGCTTTTCTGTGCATACCGAAAAAGGCGGCGGTGCAGCTTTCAAACCAGCTGGTAAGGCTGGGAATAAAAGGCTTTTGGAATTTCAGCCATTATGATTTAGCGCTTAAATACCCCGGTATAAAGGTGGAAAACGTTCACTTCGGGGATAGTCTTATGACGCTTTCTTACCGCCTGCATAATGAATAATAAGTTGAAAATTATTGTTGGTAAAAATGCAAATATACGTTGGAAACTGCCGGAGAGTAGAATTTTATGTATTTTAAATTCTCTCCTTCCGTCTTGCTCCGCGAGCCACCTCCCTCGTCAGAGGGAGGCTTTTTTGTGCCTGATTTTTTATTGCCCTTTCATACATAATTTACATTGAATGTGCGGGGCGGTTGTGTTAAAATATACTCGGGTGAGAAAAGTGCTTAAATTTATTTTCGGGCGCCCTGCGTCCGGTAAAACATACCAAATTCTTGAAAAAATAAAGCGGCAAAGTGCGGCAGGCAGGCAGTGCGTGCTTATAGTGCCCGAGCAGTTCTCCTTCGAAAGCGAGCGGGCGGTTTTGCGCACGCTCGGCGATAAAGCGGCGCTCGGCGTTACGGTTACAAGCTTTACGCGCCTTTGCGACGAGGTGGGCAGATACGCGGGTGGAATTGCGGGTGTTACCCTTACCGACGCGCAAAAGGTAATATTTATGAACCGTGCGCTGCGCTCGCTTGAAACGGAGCTTACCCTGTGGCGCAAATACTGCCGCTCGGTAAGTTTCGCAAAAACAATGCTTGATACCGTGGGCGAGTTTAAAATAAACGCCGTATCGCCCGAAAATTTAAGAGCCGCCGCCGAAGAAACCGAAAGCGCGGCGCTTAAAGCAAAGCTGTGGAACACCGCGCTTATATACGAGACCTACGACGCGCTTGTGGGAGAGCGGTTTTTAGATCCCGCCGACCGCCTTACAAAGCTTTACAGGCAGCTTGAGGATTTCAGTTATTTTGAAAAAAAGGATGTTTTTATAGATTCATTCAAGGGCTTTACGGGTCAGCAGTTTGCGCTGATTGACAGAATTTCGGCACAGGCGGACAGCCTGACTGTGGCGCTGACCGACGCGCCCGAAATTAAGGGCGAGTTCGGAATTTTTTCAAATATCCGCACTTCGGCAGAGAAAATACGCCGCGCCGCCGAGCGCTACCGTATGGCGGAGGACGAACCGCTGATTTTAGGCACGCGCGGCACTGCGGCGGCGGGTATAGCGGCGGTGGAAAGGCTTATTTCGGGCGGCACCCCCGAAAAAACGGAAAACGACGGCTCGCTTACCGTTTGCGCGGCAGATACTGCGGCGGAGGAAGCGGAGTTCGCCGTGAGAAATATTCGCCGCCTTGTGCGGACGGAAAACTACCGCTACCGCGATTTTGTAATAATAGCGCGGGACGCAGAGCGGTATGACGACTTTATAAACGCCGCGTGCGAGACCTACGGCGTTCCCTGCTTTTCGGATAAGCGCCGTCCGCTTTCTGCATTTCCGCTTGCCGCCCTTGCCGACGCGGCGATACAGGCGATACTTAAAAACGACAGCGAGAGCATACTCCGTTTTCACAAAACGGGGCTTGGAACGCTTAATACCGACGAAATAGCAAAGCTTGAAAATTATGTGACCCTTTGGAATATTGAGGGGAATATGTGGCGGCGCGAGTGGGTTATGGATGTGCGCGGCTTTGTATCGGACGATACAGAGCCGGACGAAAAAGCGCTCGGCGAAATAAATAAACTGCGCCTAAAGGCAACAGCCCCGCTTGAAAAGCTGCGCGCGGAGTTCAGCGGTACGGCGGAAAATATGGCGGCGGCACTGGTGCGGCTTTTTGAAGAATGTGATGCGGCGGGCAAATTAGCCGCTATGTCGCAGGAATTTTTGAATAATTCCGAAGAATTTTCCGCGGACATTTTAAAGCAAAGCTACGATAAATATATGAAGCTGCTCGACAGCATTGCCGCCTGTTTCGGTGCGCGCGAAGTGGGAAAACACGAATTTCGCGAGGTCTTAAGCCTTGCGGTTTCGTTTGAAACGGTGGGGTCTGTTCCGCGCTTTCTCGATGAAGTCACATTCGGCGCGGCGGACAGAATACGACCTTCGCGCCCGAAAGTTGCCTTTATTTTGGGCGCTAATCAGGGCGTTTTTCCGAAAGAAATATCCGCCTCGGGCATTTTCGGAATATCCGACCGCAAAAGCCTTATAGCACTCGGCGTTGATATCCCCGATAAATCGGTATCTGCGGCGACTGATGAAAATTATTTGGTTTACTGCAACCTATGCTGCCCGTCGGATAAGCTTTTTATTTCTTACGCGCGGCGGTCGCTCACGGGCGATAATACGGAGCCCTCGGCATTTGTGCAGGAAATAACCGAAAATGTGGCTCATAGCTTTATTACCGAGCCCGAGGAAAGAATAACAGAATTAAACCTGCCCGAAACCGGGGCGGCGGCATACTCTGAGCTTTGCCGCAGAAGAAACACAGAGAACGGCGGCGCTGCGGAGATACGCGCGGCGCTTGCGGGCACAGATGAATATAAAAAAGCAGAATACACCGAAAAAAGGCTTTCGGGCGCGCCTGCCGCTATAGGAAAAGACACGGCGCGGCGGCTTTTCGGGGAAGAAATTAAAATGTCCGCCTCGCGGCTTGATACCTTTAACCGCTGCCGTTTCAGCTTTTTTTGCCGCTACGGGCTTTCGGTTAAGAAATTGCAGCCTGCCGAATTTGACGTTTTGCAGCGCGGCACGGTGGTGCACTACTGCCTTGAAAGATTTATAAAGGAATACGGCAGGGGCGTGGCGGAATTATCGCCCGAAAAAATTGAGGAGCTTATAGACGGCTACATAAACGATTATCTTGACGGCGTTACGGGCTACCGCGCCGTTGAAACCGCGCGTGGCAGGTTTTTGGTCTCGCGAATTTCGCGCTCGGTTAAAGAAGTGGCTAAAAGGCTTGCCGAGGAGTTTGCCCAAAGCGGCTTTGAGCCTGTTGCCTGCGAGCTTGAAATAGGCGGCGAGGGCGAAAAGCTCGAATTTCCGTATGACGGCGGCAAAATATCCGTTTCGGGCAGTATTGACCGCGTGGATAAATTCGGCGGCTATATACGCGTTGTGGACTATAAAACAGGCAGCAAAAAGTTTAAATTGCCCGATATTCTTTTCGGGCTTAATCTGCAAATGCTTTTGTATCTTTATGCCGCGGTGCGGGGCGCGGGGCTGCCCGATGAAGACGCGGCGGGAATACTGTATATGCCCTCAAAGCGCGATACTACCGATAAGGGTATGGCTATGAACGGGCTTATTCGCAAGGATGAGGAAATAGTTACCGCAATGGACAGGGAAAAGCAGGGCAATTTTGTGCCGAAATACGCCGTTACCAAAAGCGGCGAGCTTAAAAAGACCTGCACCTCGTTTATTTCGGCGGAGGAATTTTCGGAAATTTTCGATTTTATTGAAAGAATTATGAAAAGAACGGGGAACACCGTGTCTTCGGGCGATATTGCCGTAAGCCCGGTTGACGGTAGGGAAACGCCCGCCTGCAAATACTGCGATTTCGCTTCTGTCTGCGGCAGAGAGGATGAGCCATGCTTCCGTGTTCCCGACCTTAAAAACGAGGAAATATTTGAAAAACTGAAGGAGGGCGATGAATATGGCGTTTAAACCTACCGACGCACAGCGAGCGGCAATAGACGCGCGCGGGAATATTTTGGTTTCCGCTGCGGCGGGCTCGGGCAAGACTGCCGTTTTGGTTGAAAGGGTTATTAAAAGACTGACCGACGAAAACGACCCAATAAGCGCCGACCGCCTTTTAATAGTTACCTTTACCAACGCCGCCGCCGCCGAAATGCGCACGCGAATTGAAAAGCGGCTGGACTCTGAGTGCCGCGCCAACCCCGATAGCATAGGGCTTTTGCGGCAAAGGCAGCTTTTAAGTAACGCGAAAATATGCACAATTGACTCTTTCTGCATAGACCTTGTGCGCGAAAATTTTGAAAGGGTGGGTATATCCCCCGATTTTAAAATGAGCGACGGCTATTCTCTGCGCCCGGTAGACGAATCGGTGCTGAAAAGCGTGCTTGAAAGGTATTACGAAGAAAACGACCCCATATTTTTAAAACTTCTTGATACCGTGGGCGCGGAGTATGACGACGGCAATTTTTCTGCCTTTGTGCTTAAAATTTACGATTACAGCCGCCAATTAGCTTTCCCGAAAGAGTGGTTTGCGTATCTTCCGAGGGTCTATGAAAACGGATTTGCGGCTGATAACGAATGGTATAAATATGCGGTGGAAACCGCCGCAAAAACCGCCGCGGATATGCAGGCGCTTATTGCAGAAGCGGCGGATATATGCTTAGAGGACGAAAAAACGGCGGAAAAATATTTGCCCGATATTACCGAATCCGCAAAGCGCATAGGCGCGCTGGCGTGTGCCTGTAATACAGGGGATTGGGACGAGATTTACAGTTTGCTTTCAGCCTTCGCGCTGTCGCCACTGCCGCGCGCAAACGGGCTTGCGGGATCGCCGCAGGCAGCTGCCGCAAAGCTCACCTATAAATATATCGAAAAGGATACAGAGCGCCTTCAAAAGCTTTTTTATGCCGATTCCGCCTTTATATCCGCGCAGTTAAATTCTCTTTACCCGGCAGTACGGCTGCTTTCCGAAATACTTACGGAGTTTGATGAAAGGCTTTTTGCCGAGTATTCCGAGCGCGGCACATTCACTTTCCACAACACCGAGCATATGGCTTTGTCACTTTTGTGCGAGGCGGAGAAAACCGATGGCGACGAGCTTTTAAAGCTTTACGACGAGGTTATGGTGGACGAATACCAGGACACAAACGATTTGCAGGATACGCTTTTCTACATTCTTTCCCGCCACGGGGAGCGGCTTTTCGCCGTGGGGGACGTAAAGCAAAGCATTTACGGCTTTCGCGGGGCGGACCCCTCGAACTTTTTGCGCAAGAAAAACGCTGCCCTGCCGTATGATATTGCGGGGGAGAGCGACCCCAAAAAAATTATTTTGGGCAGTAATTTCCGCTGCCGCCCCGAGGTGTGCCGATATATAAACTTCTTTTTTGAGCATATGATGACCGAAAACACGGGCAGCATAGCCTATAACGAAGAAGAAAGACTGATACCCGCCGCCGAATACCCCGAAACGGACGAGCCGCCCGCCGAGCTTGATATTATAAGCGTTAAAGGCTCTGCCGAGGAGCAGCTTACAGCCGAGGCGCGGCACATTGCGGGGTATATTAAATCGGCGGTGAACGGCAAACCGATGATACGCGTGGACAAAAATACCCTGCGCCCCGCGAAATTTTCCGATTTTACAATACTTTTGCGCTCGCCGAAATACAAGGCGGGAATTATTGCAAAGGAGCTGCGGAAACACGGTGTTCCCGCAAATTTTTCCGCCGAGAGCTTTGCCGAAACTACCGAAATATCGGTATTTTTGGCGCTTTTAAAGGTTATTGACAATCCCGAATCGGATATTGAGCTGTTATGTGTGCTGTTGTCTCCCATATTCGGGTTTACACCCGAGGAGACCGCGAACCTGCGCATAAACAGGCGGCGCGGCAGTCTTTATTCGGCGCTTGTGTTTGCCGCCGAAAACGGCGATATACACGCAAAAAATACCCTTGATACGCTGCAAAAGTACCGCCTTTTAAGCGTTACGCTGCCGCTTTCAAAGCTTATAATGCGGCTGCTTGGCAGCACCGATTATTTAAACACCGTATCGGCGGGGAAAGAGGGCATACGCCGCCGTAATAACCTGCTGCTGCTTGCAAGCTACGCAGCGCAATACGAGACGGATGCGGGGCGCGGTATAGGCGGGTTTGTGAAATTTATTTTAAAGCAATCCGAAAGCGGAATTAAATCAGCCGCGGCGGGCTCTGCGGGCGATACGGTAAATATTATGAGCATACATGCCTCAAAAGGGCTGCAATTCCCCGTTTGCATTGTGGCGGACACAACAGCCGCTTTTAACGACGGCGACGCGCGTGAGGACGCGCTCTTTTCGGCGGAGCACGGCATAGGCTTCAGGTATTTTGACGAAGCGGCAAAAACCCGCTTTACCACAATATGCCGCGAGGTGATAATTGATAAACAGCGCCAAACCGCAAAAGAGGAAGAACTGCGGCTTTTGTATGTTGCCATGACCCGCACGCAGGATAAGCTTATGCTTATATCATCTGTAAGCGATGCGGAAAAGGCGGTTGCCGAGGGACTTTCCGACCTGACCCTTTGCGGCGGGCAGCCCGATAGGCTTTTCTCCCGCTTTAAATCCTACGCAAAATGGCTGCTGGTATCTGCACTGCTGCACCCGGACGGCAAGGAACTGCGCGGAAACGGTACAAATATTATACCCGATACTACCGACAGCCGCCTTTTCTTGAGGGTGATATACCCCGAGCCTGAAAACGCCGAGGAAAAGACGGACGAAAAAGAGAAATACGCGCCCGATAATGAGTTGACCGAAAAAATACGTGAAAGCATTTCCTTTGAGTACCCCTATGCGCCGCTTTTGCAGGTGGAAGCCAAAAGCTCGGTTTCGGCGCTGGCAAATAAGGCTGAAAGCGATAAATTCGCGTTTTCGGCGCGCCCTGCGTTTATGAGCAAGGGCGGAATTACCGCCGCCGAGCGTGGCACCGCGACCCACCGTGTAATGGAGTTTATAGACTTTAATAAAGCCGACGAATTGGACGCAGAGCTTGAAAGACTTTACGAGTGGCAGTATTTAAGCGAACGGGAATATAACGCCGTGCCGAGGGATAAAATCAAAGCGTTTTTTGAAAGCGATATTTTCGCGCGCATAAAAAAATCCCCCTTGGTTAAAAGGGAGATGAGGTTTTTAACCGAGCTGCCCGCAAATAAACTGCTTGCAACCCCCGATAAAGCGTTTGAAAATGAAAATATAATCGTTCAGGGCGCGGTGGACCTCTGCTTTGAGGAAGACGGCGGAATAGTGGTGCTTGATTTTAAAACCGACCGCGCCGAAAATGGGGAAGCCCTACGCGCCGCTTACGGCGGTCAGCTTGCAATTTACGCGCTTGCCTGTGAAAAAATATTTGAAAAGCCTGTAAAACAGACCTTTATTTACTCCTTTGCGCTGTCAAAGGAGATTGAAGTTTAACGTCTGTTGCTTTTGCAATGGGCAACTCTGCATTCCGAATTCCGAATTTCAACTTTTGTTGCCAACCCCTCGCTGAATGCGGTGGCGCCGCCCGCGGCAGTGCCAAGGCGTAAGGCATAGCCGAAATCCTTAGTTTTTTCATAGCCCGCAAGAAAGCCCGCGAGCATTGAATCGCCCGCACCCACCGTATTAACGGCTTTGCCCGATACCGCGGGCATAAAAAGGCTTTCACCGCCCGCTCCGTAAAGACAAGCGCCGTCATTTCCCATTGAAACAAGCGCGTTTTGCGCGCCGAGCGAAAGTAATTTTTCGGCGTAGATTTTTACGTTTTGTTTTGTTACCTCTGTTTTGAAAATTCCGCTTAATTCTTCAAGATTGGGCTTTATTAAAAACGGGGAAAATTCAAGAGATTTTAAAAGAGCCTCTCCCTCTGCGTCAACCGCGAATTTCACGCGGCGCGGGGAGAGCTTTTTCATTATATTTTCGTAAATATCAGCAGGCATATTTTTAGGAACACTGCCCGAAAGCACCACAGTATCGCCTGCCCGCACCTTTTCGAGCCTTTCAAAAAGGCGGTTAATATCCGCCTTTGATACCTCGGGACCTGCTGCGTTAATATCGGTCTCATTTTCGGCGCGCAACTTTACGTTTATGCGGGTAAGCCCCTTTTTAAGCCTTACAAAATCGGGTTTTGCAAAGGCGGAAACGGCGTTTGCAAGCGCGTCGCCCGTAAACCCGGCAATAAAACCCGTGGCAACCGAGGAAATTCCCAGCTCATTTAAAATAAAAGAAACATTTATACCCTTTCCGCCGAAATAAAGGCTTTCGCGCGCAGAGCGGTTTATT
>URPQ01000023.1 GCA_900549755.1 uncultured Oscillospiraceae bacterium | reverse complement strand
TGTCGCAGGCGTTAAGCGCGTTTATCGTTATCAGTCCTAAGGACGGCGGGCAATCAATAAATATGTAGTCGTAGCTATCCCGCGACGCGGCAAGGGTCATTTTAAGCTGCGCCTCGCGGTGTTCTATTTCGATTAAATCAACCTCCGCCGCAGCTAAATCCATTGAGGACGGAACAACGTCTACATTTTTATATTCCGTCTTTACTATGGCGTTTTCAAGCTTTCCCGTGCCTATTAAAAGCTCATACGAGGTGGTTTTTACCTCTTTTTTGTTTATTCCAAAGCCGCTTGTCGAGTTACCCTGCGGGTCGGCGTCCACCAAAAGCACCTTTTTGCCCGCAATCCCTACTCCCGCGGCGAGATTTACAGCAGTTGTGGTCTTCCCGACGCCGCCTTTCTGATTAACAACGGCGATTATCTTCCCCATTCTTATTCCTCCCTGTAAATGTTTCACGTGAAACATTTAAGTCACGGATTATATTATAGCATTTTGCAGAACAAAAGTAAACAGTTAAATTTAATGCAGAATAAAAAATAAAGGTTCCCTTTAGGCAAGGGAGCCTTATTCTTAATAATTCCTCATTCCTAATTCATAATTCCGCATTAGGTCTTGTCTCCCGGTTTAAACAGCGCCGCCATTAAAAAGCCCGATACAACGGCAGTTGCAATGCCCGCCGAGGTTGCGGTTAGCCCGCCCATCAGTATGCCCATAAAGCCGTATTCATTTACCGCCTCTTTAACGCCGCAGGCAAGGCTGTAACCGAAGCCCGTAAGCGGAACGGTGGCACCCGCGCCCGCAAACTTAACAATAGGCTCATAAACGCCGATTGCGGTAAGAATTACCCCCGCCACAACGTAAGAAACAAGTATTCGCGCAGGCGTAAGCTTAGTATAATCAATTAAAACCTGACCTATAAGGCAGATAAACCCGCCCACAAGAAACGCATATAAGCAATGTAAAAAAATATCCATAAGGCAACCCCCTGTATAATGTTTCACGTGAAACATTCC
Organism: uncultured Oscillospiraceae bacterium; assembly: GCA_900549755.1. Taxonomy (GTDB): domain Bacteria; phylum Bacillota; class Clostridia; order Oscillospirales; family Acutalibacteraceae; genus UBA737. The sequence continues at coordinate 25,487 of URPQ01000023.1, read as the reverse complement.
TTTTATATTATAGGTTGCCCTATGGATTATTATTTATACCTCAATACCGTAGCTTTCCGAAATACTTTTTTTAACCTCGCCGTAATCGAGCATACGCACCTTTACGGTATCGGCGCTTTCCGACCGCACGCTTATTACTACCTTGCAGGTGTTAAGCCGAATATCGGGAATTGTGCGTATGATTTTAATCTGCCCCACATTTTCGCGCGGGCAGTGCAGCTCGCAGGCGTTAAAGCCCTTTACGGTCTGCGCGTAGATGTTTCTTCCGATTTTCAGCTTACCCAAGCGAAACTCGTAAATGCTTAAATATGCGTAATACATTATAATTGCGCAGACTACCATAGTTAAAAACAAGGTAAGCCTGCCGAATTTCGGGAAAATAAGGGTCAACGCTACCGAGGCTGCTACCGTAATTATAAAATACAGCCCCGGCAGATATAAAAATCGGTTTTTGGTTACAATATCCCGCCGCGCGTGCATCAGCTTGCCGTCTGGCGCCAAAAACGGAAAATACGCCTGAAACTGGCGTTTTATCTCGCCTCGCCTGCCCGAGGGCACTATAACTGCCGTCTCGCTTTTTGAGCCGCCGTAGCCGCCCACGCTCACCTTCATAGCATAGCGCTTGAAAAGCCGCATAAGCGGGGTTTGGTCAATAATAACATCGTTTACCGAGGACTTTTTAAAGGCGGAACGGCTGCGCACGAAAAAGCCCGACCGCACCTCTAACTTTTCTTTTTCAAGAAAGAGCTTAAAATTTATATACTTAAAAAGCGAATAAACAAAGGCTACCGCATAGCTTAAAAGAAAAACAAGGGTTATTGCGTTTACAATAGGCGGAAAGTAGGATTTAAAGCCGCTTGAAACGTTGTTTATCTCGTCAAGCAGAATATTATTGAGGGCAATATCAAGCAGCTTACCTGTTTTATTTATTATAGGCACGGCAATAAGCATACCCATAACTGCCGATGATGTGGTAGCCGCCATAACCGCCACCTTAAAGACCGAAAACTTAACGGCGGTGTAATTATCCTCGCCGTATAAAAGGCGGGAGACCTCGGCGCTGTCCTTTGTGCTCAGCTTAAAATCAAAATCCGCCTTGCCCTTGGGTCCCGCCTCGGTATTTATTCGGTAGGATACCGCGCGAAAGACTGCGTCAACAGGGTTTTGCACCGTTTGAACGGACGATAGCTTATTAACGCTTATAAAGGCGCTGCTTTTAAAAAGCACCCCCATTTTAATTGTCACTCCGTTTTTACCGCAAATAAGGTGGAAAGAGCGGCAGCGCAGAGCGCCTATAAGGGTAATTGCCATAAAGCCTATAAGCTCAAGGGTTAAAACGCCCGTAACGCGGCGCTTTATAATATACTGTATAACGCCCTTTAAAACAGGCAGAACCAGCACAAAAAGAAAGGGCTTAATAAGGCTTACAAGCATAAGCGGGTGGGCGCGAAACTCCTTTTTCAAGCGTTTTCCTCCTTTGTGACCGACTTTATAAACAGCTCAACGTCAGATACGGGCAGCTCAGGTAAAATAACGCTGCTGCGCGCCGCTTTAAGGCTTAGCGCCGCAAGCCCCATACTGTGGGCAAGGGGCGTGGAATAGCTTTGAACGTAAATAAGTCTTGAAAAGGGCATTATATGGGTAGTCCTTATAAAGATACCGCGGTTTATAATAATTGCGCCCTTAGGGAACAGTATTTCATAGCTTGCAAAATAGGCGGGAATATACCACAGCACAAATATAAGCAGCGCCGCCGCCAAAATTACTGCCGGCAAAAGGCACCATAGCGTTACCGAGCAGAGAAATAGCAGCACCGCAACCGGAATAAAGCCTATTAAACATATGCGCACCTGCCACAAAAAGCGGGTTTTTTTCGGTATTCCGTTTTCTTTCATACTGTTCCCTCCTTTAGTTTACATAACATTTTTATTTGCCTTTTACCGCGTCCCAATATTCCTTGTATTTTTGCTCGGTTTTATTGTTTCCGTACTCATAATACCGCTTATTTTTAAGCGCGTCGGGTAAATACTGTTGGTTTACATAATGATTTTTAAAATCGTGCGGATATTTATAGTTCTGCCCCTTTGTTTCGGCTTCCTCGCCGTCAAAATGCTTGTTTTGCAGCTGCCGCGGAATAGGTCCGCCTATTCCCTTTTCAATATCCTCCATTGCCGCGACTATCGCGTTATGCCCCGAGTTTGATTTAGGGCTTGTGGCTACCAAAATCACCGCGTCGGCAAGGGGCAGGCGCGCTTCGGGCAGACCCACCGACTGCGCAATATCCACCGCCGCTTTCACAATGGGTATTATTTGCGGGTAGGCAAGCCCCACATCCTCACAGGCGCATACCATAAGCCGCCTGCAGGCGCTCGGCAAATCTCCCGCCGCAAGCAGTCTGCCTAAATAGTACACGGCGGCATCGGGGTCAGACCCGCGCATTGATTTTTGATAAGCCGATATTATATCGTAGTGTTCGTCGCCATCGCGGTCGTAGCGAACGGCGTTCGCCGCCGCAATTTCCTCCACCGTATCGTCGGTAATATCAATTCCGGTTTCGTTTTCGCTTGTCAGCACGCATAGCTCCAGCATATTAAGCGAACGGCGCACATCCCCTGCTGCCGCGCGGGATATTTTTTTCTTATCGTCTGCCGAAATTTTAATTTCTTTGCCCTTTTCCTCGCTTAAAATGCCGATTGCGCGGTCTAAAACGTCCGATATATCATTGGGAGTCAGCGGCTTGAACTCAAACACCGTTGAGCGGCTTAAAATCGCGTTGTATACATAAAAATAGGGATTTTCGGTGGTGGAGGCTATAAGAGTAATATCCCCGTTTTCAATATAGGAAAGCAAAATTTGCTGCTGTTTTTTATTGAAATACTGTATCTCGTCAAGATAAAGCAGTATGCCGTTTTGGGTATCTATCGTGCCTATTGAGCCGATAATTTCTTTAATATCGGCGGTGGACGCGATGGTCGCGTTAAGGTAGCACAGTTTTTTACCGCTTGTGTCGGCAATTATGTTGGCAACCGTGGTTTTACCCACGCCCGAGGGTCCGTAAAATATAAGGTTGGGTATATTTTTCGAGTCAATTATGCGCCGCAGCACCTTTCCCGGCGCTAAAAGCTGCTTTTGCCCCGCAACTTCTTCAATTGTTTTCGGTCTTAATCTGTCCGCTAACGGTGAGTTCATTTTTTTTACCTGCCTTGATATTAACATTTTCCGCTTTTTCGCTTCATATTATAAATTATACGGGAATTTGGAGTGGAAAAGCATTGAAAAAAACAATTTTTATTAAAAATGCCCTTATTTTAACCGTTTCCTCGCTGATATTGCGCTTTGTGGGAATAATTTTCAAGGTTTGGTTAGCGCAGCTTATCGGCTCTGAAGGAATAGGGCTTTATCAGCTTATATTCAGCGTGTATATGCTCGCCGCCACCTTTGCCACAAGCGGTATAAGCACCGCCGTTACAAGGCTTGCCGCCGAGGAATTAGCCCTCGGCACAAAGCGGGGCACGCTTAAAATACTGCGCCGCGCCATTGAAATTACCCTGATTGTTGCGGGGGTAACGGTTGTAACAGTGTTTTTCGGGGCGGAATTTATAGCCGTTCGGTTTTTGAATGATATACGCGCCGTGCCCGCGCTTAAAATACTGCCGCTTTCGCTCCCCTTTATGGGGATTTCCTCCTGCCTGCGCGGGTATTTTATTGCCCGCCGCAAAATAACGCCGAACGCCGTTTCGCAGCTGCTTGAGCAGGCAGTAAGAATAATACTTATAGTAGTGCTTGTAGGTAATTTCTGTACTAAGGGCCTCGGTGCGTGCGCCGCCGCCGTGATTTTGGGTGACAGCGCCGCCGAAATATTCTCGTTTTTTATGCTCTGGCTTATATGGCTGCGGGATACAAGAAAGCTTGATAACCTCACCGGCAGGGCGCGCCCGCCGTTCGGCATAGTAAGGCGCATACTGCACATTTCCGTTCCCATAACCTCGGGCAGATATTTAAACACCGCGCTGCGCACGGGCGAGAATATTTTAGTGCCGAAAAACCTTGCAAAATACCCGTTCGGGGGTGAAAATGCCCTTTCGCAATTCGGTATGATAAAGGGCATGGCGCTGCCTATACTTTTCTTTCCCTCCACTTTGCTAAACGCCGTTTCCACACTCTTAATTCCCGAAATATCCGAGGCGGAGGCGCGCAACCGCCACGGGCTTGTGCGCTCGGCAACCCGAAATATTTTAAAGCTGACAAGCGTTATAGCCTTTATTTTCGGCGCGATATTCTTTGTTGGGGGCAGAAAAATAGGTCTGCTTATATATAAAAGCCCCGAGGTAGGCGAGCTTTTGCGCGCTCTCTCGCCAATAGTGCCGCTTATGTATTTAGACAGTATTTCCGACGGCATTTTAAAAGGACTCGACCAGCAAGCCTTCACATTCCGCACCGCCGTTTCCGATTCGGTGCTGCGAATTATTCTGATTCTTATATTATTGCCAATTTTCGGACTCAGAGGATTTATTTGGATAATGTATTTTTCAAACGTTTTAACCTGCTTTTTAAACGTCGGCAGACTGCTGCACGTAACAAGGGTTAAAATTCGCTTTATAAATGAAATTTTACTGCCGCTTACCTCCGCCGCGGTAATTGCCATAGCTTGCGACAGATTACTGGGACTTTGGGGCGGTATTGGTAATTTGGTTTACATAATACTTTTATGCGTAATTTCGCTGCCGCTGTACTTCGGGGCAATGCTGATGTTTAAGGTAGTCAGTCCCGATGATCTTCGGTCATTTCTCCGTAAATAATTTCGTAGTTCCTTTTTATCACCTTTTCCCCGCGCCACTCATAGGCTCTGCCCGAAATATCCTCGCCGTATTCGTAGCGGTCGCGGTAGCCTGCAATAAACTCGGGAATATAGGTATTCGCCGCATTTTTATTAAGCGGGCACACCTCGGCGCAAATATCGCAGCCCCAAACGGTATTATACTTTTTGAGGGCTGCTTTTTCGGCAAAATTAAGCTCTTTTTTTTGCTGTGTGACAGCCGATAGACATTTCCCCTCTAAATCCCCCCTTGGACAAGCCTTTTTGCAATTGCCGCACACAGGGCATTTTTTAAAGTGATTTTCGGCAGGAATTTCAAGGTCGGTTACAATTTCGCAAATAAAACACCAGCTGCCGTAGGTTTTGTTTATTAAAAGCCCGTTTTCACCGTATACCCCAAGCCCCGCGGCAGCCGCGGCGGAAACCTCGGGTATGGGCGAATTATCGGCAAAGCTTTCAAATTTATATTCGGGAAATTCCTTTTTCAAATCGTCCGTTATGTTTAAAAGATATTTTTGCGTTATATCGTGGTAATCGGGCACCGATGCATATCGGCAAATGTTTTCGGGGTGAGCGTCTCTCACCTTATAGGGGAACAAAAGCAGAATTACCGTTTTCGCGTTTTCGGGCAGCCGCCGCAGCGCGCGGCAGGGCAAAAGGCGCTCCTTTACAAGGTCAAAAGCGCAAAAGCCCGCGTCGCGTATTCCGTTTTTATTTATTATTTCAAGTATTTTTCGTTTCATCTTAAATTACCGAAAAATTCCCGCAGGAGTGATAAACATTCGTCCTCATATATTCCGCCGTAAATTTCGGGCTTGTTATCAAGCGGTATGTCGCAAAGCCTTACCACACTGTCAATACAGCCGGCTTTAAGGTCATACGCCCCGAAAACAAGAGTGGAAATTCGCGCGTTTATAATAGCGCCCGCACACATAGGGCAAGGCTCTAAGGTGACATACATTTCGCAGCCGTCAAGCCGCCATGAGCCTAAATATTTGCAGGCGGCGTTTATCGCCTCGGTTTCGGCGTGGGATAACGCATTTTGCTTTTCTTCGCGCCTGTTTCTCCCTCTTGCTATTATCTCCCCATTTTTAACAATAACCGCCCCCACCGGAACCTCTCCGCCGCGTGCGGCAGAGCGCGCCTCGGCAAGAGCGGCTTTCATAAACTCACTGTTCATTTTTCAACCCTGAAACGTTCCCGAAAAATACGGCACATTGTTATGCGGGTCAAACTCGGGCTTACGGTTTCTTATAATAAACAGTATTATCGGCACCGAAATTGTGAAGATAACCGACAACACGATATAGAGCGTAGCGTTTGATTTATCAAAGGAGGAATAAACGCGCCACAAAGCTATGAAGAAAACCACCGCATAAGCAAATGCCACCGCCATAAGCGCAAAGTAAAGAATTATTACCGGAATAAGCGACATAAACTGCTCAGGTGCCATTTCAGCCGAGGTATTAACCGCGTCAAGCGCATAGCCCGTAATTTCCTTTATTGAAATTACCGTAAATATTGTAAGCGCTATTGCTTCTATAAGCACTATTCCCTCTAAAACAGGCAAAATTATGCCGAAACGGGCGGATTTTGTGCCGTTTTTCTTTTTATATTTTTCGGCAAGCGTACCGAATACCCAGTCGTTTGCCACGGGAATAAAGGCAAGCCACGGGTTTTTAATTTCGGCGCTTTTTGCCATTTTATAAACGCCTATTGCCTCTAACAAATAAATCACTATACCGATAGATATGGAAACCGCAAATACGCCTATAAAAACTGTTAAAAAGAATGATACGGCCTCCTCCGGTAGACCCAATTCCGTTAAATAATCAAACATATTTATAAGCTCCTTTTAAAAATATACAAGGGATTCGGCAATACATATAACAATGAATATTATAATAACCGGGCTTGTGAAAAACCATTTAAAGCGCTGCTTGAGCTCGCTTTCACAGTTGCTTTTTTCAAATTTAAACAGTTCCTTTGAATTTTCGCTTAAAGCAAGCGCCAGGATACCCAATGTCAGGCAAATAAACAGGAAAACCGAATATATAATATTCTGCGCCGTTTGCGGAATACTGCCCGGCATAAAATCAAATATTACCGAAACAAAATTATTTGTAGCGTGCACCGCCATTGCTAAAAGCAGCGAATTTGTTTTTACCACTATAAAGCCTAAGGCAAGCCCCACCAAAAAAGCAAATGGCATCTGCTCAAAGTTGCCGTGCATAAACCCGAAAAGAATTGATGATACAATCACCGCAAAGCCGTCGCCGTATCGTCTGAGTGAGCCTAAAATAAGCCCGCGGAACGCGAATTCCTCTACCAATGCGGGAACTGCCACGGTTGATAAAAAGCAGAGTAAAAAGCCGAAAAAGCCTTTAGGCGTTTCGCCGGAGTTTACATTGTAATCAATGCCGAAGAAACTGAAAAACTGACTTGCCGCAGAGGTTGCAATATTTGCAAAGGCACAAAACGCAACGCCTATAAAGTACATTGCCTGCCTGTTTCCCCGCCGCGGCTTTTCAAGCGGCACTAAATTGCTTATTCTTTCACCGTTTGCCTTAAATATTGCAATAAACGGGACGGTGAACATCAGCATTGAAAGTACAACCTGCAAAACTTGCATTATTGCGGGGTCTTGCACAATTTCCATTGCCTTTTCAGAGGTAAAGCCAAGCTTACCCATTATAAAAATGTAAGCCACGCTCCAAAAAATCAATACCGCCATTGTAATTATAAGCGAAGTGCCTATTGCAAGCGAACTTTTTCTTATTCCTTTTCTTTCCTCATAGGTTTTAGGCGTAAAGCCGTAGGGAATAAACGTTACATAGCTGTGCGGTATTGCGCTCACCCCCGGCTGCTCAAAAGTCGGGGGATTGGTATTTGCCGCGTCCGTTTTCTGCTCCTCTAACTGCGGATTATAATCATCCATAGTTTTATACCTGCCTTTTTACTCGGAATATTCTCCTCTATTCCTCTGCGCCGGTGCTTTCTTCCTCTGTTTCCGGCTCGTCGGGCTCTGCCGCGCCCGCGTCAGCCTCGGGTGTTTCGGGTAAATCGGTCGGCTCCTCGTCGCTGTGCTCTGTCACCGCTACCGAGAGTATCTTTTCACCCTCGCCCACCTTCATTACGCGCACACCCTTTGCGGGACGGGTAAAGGTGGAAATATCGCCCGAGAATATTCTTATTATTATACCGTTTGAGGCTATCATTATAATATCCTCTTCGCCCGTTACCGCAAGCGACGCCGCAACATCGCCGTACTTTTCAACGCGGTAGTTGGTAAGACCCTTACCGCCGCGGGATTGAAGGCGGTAGTCGCTTATCGGGCTTATTCTGCCGTAGCCTGTTTCGGTAATGGTTAAAAGCTTGGTGTCGTCACTCGTAATTTCCATTGAAACCACAAAGTCTTCGGGCTTCATTGTAATCGCCTTAACACCTCTGGCTCCTCTGCCCATGGCGCGAACCTGATTTTCATTAAACTGAATTGCCATACCCTTTTTGGTAGCTATAAACAGGTTATTTTCCCCGTTTGTCATTTTAACAAAGGTCAGCTCGTCGTCATCATCTATTGAAATTGCAATAATACCGCTCTTTCTTGTGTTCCTGAACTCCGAAAGCTTGGTACGCTTTATTATACCCTTCTTTGTTACCATTGTGATATAATGTTCCTCATCAAGCTCGGAGGCGGGCAATATTATCGTAATTTTCTCATTCGGCATAAGGGGCAGAATATTTATAATATTCATTCCCTTTGAGGTGCGGCTGCCCTCGGGTATTTCGTATGCCTTAATGCGGTACATTCTGCCGAGATTTGAGAACAGCATAATGTAATCGTGTGAGGAGCATACGAACATATTTTCAACCGTATCGTCGTCGCGCGTGGTCATACCCGTAATTCCTCTGCCGCCGCGGTGCTGAACGTTATAGGTATCGGCAGGCAGACGCTTAATAAAGCCGTTTTCGGTTTTGGTAAGCACGCACTGCTCTTCGGGGATAAGGTCCTCAATATCAACATCGCCCACAACGTCGGTAATTTCAGTGCGGCGGTCGTCTGAGAATTTATCACGAAGATTTAAAGCCTCGGTCTTTACAATATCAAGTATACGTTCGTGACTTGCCAAAATTGCCTCGCACTCTTTAATAAAGTCTAACTTTTCCTGCAATTCGTCAAGAATTTTCTGTTTTTCAAGACCCGACAGCTTACCTAACTGCATCTGAACGATTGCGGTAGTCTGAATATCGTCAAGCCCAAAACGGTCGGATAACGCCTGCTTACTTTCGGGTATTGTCTTGCTTGAGCGGATTATCGCTATAACCTCGTCAATAAAATCAAGCGCTACCTTTAAGCCCTCTAAAATATGGGCGCGTTCCTCTGCCTTGCGCTTATCGTAAGCGGTGCGGCGGCGGATAATATCGCACTGGAAGTCTATGCAGTTTTGCAGCATATCTTTAAGTGTTAAAATCTGCGGCTTGCCGTTTACAATTGCAAGTAAAATAGCGCCTATTGTGGTTTGTAAAGCGGTGTTTTTGTAAAGCTTGTTGAGTATAACCTGCGGGTTGGCGTCCTTCTTTAAATCAACGATTATTCTTATACCGCCGTCACGCTTTGAGGAGTAGTCTACAACGTCCTCTATCCCCTCAATTTTTTTGTCCGCCGCCTGGTCGTATATTGCCTTAACAAGGTCCTTTTTGCGCACCTTGTAGGGTATTTCGGTTATAACTATGTGGTATTTGCCGTTTTTAGTTTCCTCAATCTCGGCTTTACCGCGCAGGGTTATTTTGCCCCTGCCCGTAGCGTATGCCGCGCGAATACCGCTGCGACCCATTATAATACCGCCTGTCGGGAAATCGGGTCCCTTTATATATTGGCAAATTTCCTGTAAATCCGCCTCGGGATTATCAATAAGGGCACACATACCGTCAATTACTTCGCCTAAGTTGTGCGGCGGAATTTCGGTTGCCATACCTACGGCTATACCCGAAGAGCCGTTTACTAATAACTGCGGAAATCTGACGGGCAGAACCTCCGGCTCGTTTAAGCGGTTATCGTAGTTTGGCTGAAAATCTACCGTTTCCTTGTTAATATCGTCGAGCATATGAAGCGATAGCCTGTTCATTCTCGATTCGGTATAACGGTAGGCAGCCGCGGGGTAACCGTCTATGTTACCGAAGTTTCCGTGACCGTCAATTAAAGGATAACGGAGGGAGAAATCCTGTGCCATACGCACCATTGCGTCGTAAACGCTGGCGTCGCCGTGCGGATGGTAACGACCGAGCACCGAACCTACGGTATCGGCGCACTTACGGTATGCCTTATCGGGCGTCAGTCCGTTTTCAAACATTGTGTAAAGTATTCTTCTGTGAACGGGCTTTAAGCCGTCGCGCACATCGGGTATGGCGCGCCCCACCAATACCGACATTGAATACTGGAGCATACTTCCCTTTATTTCGTCTACAATTTCAACCGGGACTATTTTGGTTTCTTCATCGCTCGGCCAGTAAACATTTTCCTGCTTTGCCATCTTTTCTCACCCCTTAAATATCAAGATCCGTCGCGAATACCGCGTTATCTTCAATGAATTTTCTTCTCGGCTCTACTTCCTCGCCCATAAGCATTGTAAAGGTCTGGTCGGCAATTTCCGCGTCCTCCATATTCACCCTTAACATTGTTCTGTGTTCGGGATCAAGCGTGGTTTCCCACAGCTGCTCGGGGTTCATCTCACCGAGACCCTTATAGCGCTGAACATCGGGGTCTCCGCCTAATTCCGCTACATATCTATCCTTTTCCTCGTCCGTAAACGCGTCAAAATACCTCTTACCCTTTGCAACACGGTAAAGCGGCGGCTGCGCTAAATATATATGCCCCGTTTCAATAAGCTGCGGCATATAACGGAAGAAGAATGTTAATAACAGCGTTCTGATGTGCGAGCCGTCAACATCGGCATCCGCCATAATAACAATTTTATCATAGCGTAATTTATTTATATCAAAATTTTCGGCTATTCCAGTTCCCAAAGCCACTATTACCGGGGTCAGCTTATCGTTGCCGTAAACCTTATCTACCCTTGCTTTTTCAACATTCAGCATTTTACCCCAAAGCGGCAGTATCGCCTGGTAGGTGCTGTTTCTGCCCTCTACCGCCGAGCCGCCTGCCGAATCACCCTCTACTATGAATATTTCGGTCTTGGTCGGGTCATTTGAAATACAGTCGGTCAGCTTTTCGGGCATTCTGGTCTTTCCGCCTATGCCCGATTTATTTCTTTGCAGCTCGCGTGCCTTTTGCGCCGCCTCGCGCGCGTTGGATGAAGCGATTGATTTATCAAGAATTATCTTAGCCTCTGCGGGGTGGTCTTCAAGATAATTCATCATCTTTTCGGCAACTATGTTGTTTACAAGCGTGCCTATTGCGGTGTTGCCGAGTTTCGCCTTGGTCTGCGATTCAAACTGCGCGTCGGTTAATTTTACGCTTACAACCGCCACTAGACCCTCGTTAATATCCTCGCTCTTTAAATTAGCGTCGCTTTCTTTCAAAAACTTAAAGGTGCGGGCATATTTATTTATTACCCTTGCAAGGCTTGTTTTAAAGGCGCTTTCGTGCGTACCGCCGTCCACCGTGTGAATGGTGTTCGCAAAGGACATTATTTTGGTATCATACCCCGTGCTCCACAAAAGCGCAATTTCCGCCATAGAGTCGCCCGATGAGCCGCTTAAATAAATAACGTCCTGATTTAATCTGTCCTTTTTGCTCTTTTCAAGCAAAAATTCAACGTATGATTTTATACCGCCCTCAAAGTGCAGATCTTCTTCTCTGTGGGGAATATCCGCGTCTGTCCGCTCGTCCTTTAACACAATGCGTATACCCGCGTTTAAGAAAGCCTGCTCGCGAAGTCTTAAAAGCAGTGTATCAAAATCATACCGTGTGGTATCTGTAAATATGGTCGGGTCGGGCTTAAAGGTAACCTTTGTTCCCGTTTTATCGGTATCGCCTATTATTTTAAGGTCGGTTTTAATATTGCCGCACTCATATCTCTGCAAATAAATATGCTTGCCGTCACAAATTTCAACTTCGAGCCAAGAGGACAGCGCGTTTACTACCGACGCGCCCACGCCGTGCAGACCGCCCGAAACCTTATAGCCGCTGCCGCCGAATTTACCGCCCGCATGCAGAATTGTGAAAACAACGCTGACTGTAGGTATTCCCTTTTGTGGATGAATACCAACGGGTATGCCGCGCCCGTTATCGGTAACGCGAATTACGCCGTCGTCCAGTATTTCCACCAAAATCTTATCGCAGTAGCCCGCAAGTGCTTCGTCTATTGAGTTATCCACAATTTCATAGACCAAGTGGTGCAAACCGCGCTCGCCCGTAGAGCCTATATACATACCGGGGCGCTTTCGCACCGCCTCAAGCCCTTCAAGCACCTGTATGGAATTTTCGTCGTAATTTTCCGTTACAGGGGTAGTAATGTCGTTACTCATTTTCAAAAAACATTCCTTTCAATTAGGCTGACGAGAGTCAAACTCATCACGCCTACAAACAATAATTTTTTGCCTTTTCTTGCCTCATCACTTGTAATACGTCAGTATTACTGCGTTCTTCGTCTTCACACTTTCAAAAACTTATTTGTTTGTGAGGTCGAAGAGTTTCTCTCAGCCGCCTTTTTTCGAAAGGCGAAGCGTGAAATTTGCAGTAAGGCTATCGCCTTACAAAAATAAGCGCAAGCAAGGCGGTAAAAGGCGGCAAGCGAAACCGTAATGGGTTTGGCTCTCGTCAGCCTAAAGAGAATCTATAAAACCCGACCGTTTTAAAAGGGTAGATGTTGCAAGCTGAGAAATATATACCTTTGTTTTGCCGTTTTCACTCACAACCGCAAAGGATTTCGGCAATTCATAGGAAACGGTTATAACGTCGCCGTTTTTTTCCGCTTTTTCAAGAAATTTTCGCGTGTGCTTTGAAACGGTGGTGCTGTCCAAATCAAAAATACCCAGCACATCCCGCGAGCGCACAACCGTGCCCTGCCCTAAGTGTATATACATTTATCAGCTCACCTGCCCGTTTTTAACATTTATTATTTTTCCTTTTTTAAGCTGCGCTATATTTAATGGGTCGCAGCAGGTTATAAAGGATTGTATGTCCTTAATATGGTTTAAAACGTAATTTTGCCGCTCGGGGTCAAGCTCGCTCATAACGTCGTCCAGTAAAAACACGGGGTATTCGCCCGAAAGCTTATTTATTATTTCCGCCTCGGCTAGTTTTACAGAGAGTGATACGCTCCGCTTTTGCCCCTGCGAGCCGAAATTTCGTGCCGATATGCCGTTTATTTTAAAAACAAGCTCGTCCCTGTGCGGCCCTATAGAGGTAGTGCCCGAATACATATCGTCCGCGCGGGCTTTTTTTAGCCTTTCTTCAAGCTCATCCGCCCCGCACACCGGCATATACTCGGTTTCAAGCACTTCCTTGCCAGACGATATACCGCCGTAAACCCCCGGCAGAAATTCCTTTAAATACTCTGTATATTTATTCCTGAACGCATAAATTTTTCTGCCGTTTGCCGCTATTTCGTTTTCAAATACATCAAGCATTACAGATAAAGTGCCGTCATACCTGTAATCCTTAATTATTCGGTTGCGCTGGGTTACCGCACGGGCGTATGCCTTTGAAATGCCTATATATGCGGGGTAAAGCTGACCTATTGCAATATCCAAAAACCGCCGCCGCACGGCAGGTCCGCCCGAAACCAGCTCTAAATCATCAGGTGAAAATACTATTGCCTTAAAGCTGCCCGCCAGCGCCGCCGCGCTTTTTAGCTTGCTGCCGTTAAGTGCGGCTGTGCGGTGTTCCTTTATTTCAATTTCGGCGTCGTTTTCTATTCCGTCAGCCGAAAAATCCATTTTAAGCTCGGCTTTTTCTTTGCCAAACCGCACAAACGCCGCGTCCTTAGCGGAACGAAAGCTTTTTATGCCCGTAAAAAGCCACATACCCTCTAAAAGGTTTGTTTTGCCCTGCGCGTTTTCGCCGCATATAACATTCATTTCGTCGAAATTATTTATTTCGGTTTCTTCCAAATTTCTGAAATTGCGGCAGGAAAAATAATTTATTCTCATTCTATTACGAACTTAAAGCCGTCAAATTCGGCGGTATCGCCGCTTTTAAGCTTTTTTCCGCGCATAAGGCAAATTTCGCCGTTTACCTTAACCTCGCCGTTTTGTATAACCGTTTTGGCGTGCCCGCCGGTTGAAACAATGCCGGCTAATTTCATAGCGCTGTCAAGCCGGATAAAATCTTCCTTTATCGAAAGCCTTTTAATCTCCATTATCTCAACCTCATAGGCATTATCATATACTTGAAATCGTCGCCCTCAAGCGGCTCTATAAGCACTCCCGCGCCCGAGCCGTTGAAAAGAATCTGTACCTGCTCGGTATCAACCGCCTTTAAAGCCTCTAAAAGGTAGCGGCTGTTAAGCCCTATTTCAAAGTTTTCACCCTCTAATTTGGTATTAAAGGTTTCCGTAGCTCTACCTACTGAGGTAGCACAGGTAAACACAACATTCAATTCATTGAAATAGCAGCGAATAGGTGTTGAAAACGACTCGCTTATAAGCAGGGAAACACGCTCAATGGTATCGGTAAGCTCCCTTGTATTAACAACTACTCTTTGCTTGTGCTCTGCGGGTATTGTTTTTTGGTAGTTTACAAACTCGCCCTCTAAGAGACGGGATATAAAGGAGTAGCCGTCTATATTAAAGCTTACAAGCCTGTCACCAAAGCTTATTTCCACGTTTTCGGTGTCCTCCGCTATAAGCTTTACAGCCTCGCCTACCGCTCTGCCCGATAATATAAAGGAAAAGCTGCCCGAAATATCTACCTTTTCGCGCCTTATTGCAAGGCGGTAGCCGTCAATCGCCACAAACTGTAATATTCCGTCCTCAATAGTAACGTTAATACCCGTAAGTATCGCCTTAGCGCCCTCGTTTTGGGCAACTGCGAATATTGTCCCCTTAACCATTTCGGTAAGTATCTTGCCGCCTATTAAAATACTGTTGCCGCTGCCTACTGTCGGCATTTCGGGGAAATCCTCCGCCGCCATTCCCATAATATCAAATGTAGCCTCGCCGCATTTAATATGGCAGTTAAGCTTTTCATCTGCCTCTATGCTTACCTGCAAGCCGTTCATACGGCGCAGTATGTCGGCAAGCAAACGCGCGTTTATAACAATATCGCCCGGCTCGTCGCACTTAGCATATATCTCCTTTTTCATTCCCATTTCAAGGTTATAGGAAATAAGGGTAACCTTGCCCTGCTCGGCTGATATTAAAATACCTTCTAATACCGGCATAGATGTTTTTGAGCCTACAACCCTTTGCAGCTTTGAAACTGCTTCAAGCAGTGAGGCGCGTTCAACAGAAAAAATCATATTTTTTCCTCCTAAAAACAAATAATAATATAACAGTAATAATAAGGGGTGTGAATTGTGGGGATAAATGCCTTAAAGGCTTTTAAACAGCCGATTTTCGCGGTTAAAAGAAATGTTTATAATTTCTTTATAATTTTGCGCGTTTTAAGTTATACACACAGGTGTTAATAACTTCGCGGTTAATTAAGGTTTACAGTGTGGATAATTTCAGTAAGCCGTGTTATCGCTTTTAAGGTTTTTTATAATATCATCTACCAGTTCTTTTTGGTAGGGCTTGTCCCTCAAAAAGTTTTCAATGCAGCGCACGTTATGAAGCACTGTAGTGTGATCCTTGCCGAAGCTTTCGCCTATCGCCTTGTAGGAAAGGTTGGTGGTTTCGCGCGCTATATACATTGCAACCTGCCGCGCCAGTGCCAGCGCCGCCGTTCTGCGGTTGGAAAGTATATCGCTTTCGGAAACATTGTAGGTTTTAGCCACTTCGGATATTATCTTCTCAATCTTAATAGGCTCGGGGCGGGTATCGTTTATAACGTCCTTTATAAGCCCCTGCACAACCCCCATGGTGGGCGTTTTGTTTTGAATGGCAATGTAAGCGTGCAGCTTTTTAACCACGCCCTCCAATTGCCTTGTATTCACCTTTATGTGCTCGGCAATGTAGTAAACCAGACTTTCATCTATTTCAATGTGCATCTGCTCGCATTTCTTGTTTATAATTCCCACGCGGGTTTCAAAGTCCGGCGCGGTAATATCCGCAGGCAGGCCGCTTTCAAAACGGGAGCGTATTCTGTCGTCCAGCGTTTTAATTTCCTTAATCGGGCGGTCAAGCGTTACCACAATCTGCTTGTTATTCTGAAAAAGGGTATTAAAGGTGTTGAAAAATTCTTCCTGCGTCTGTTCTTTACCTGCTATAAAATGAATATCGTCTATAAGCAGCACATCCACATTGCGGAACTTATTGCGAAAATCGTCAATAGTGCCGAGCCCCAGCTTACCCTCCTGCAATGCCTTTATAAGCTGATTTGTGAAATCCTCGCCCCTTATATACTCAATTTTTTTATAGGGGAAGTTTTTCTTTATCTCGTTTTTTATAGCCAACATAAGGTGGGTCTTGCCCACGCCAGAGGGGCCGTAAATAACAAGGGGGTTGTAGGTGTTTGCGGGGTTGGTCGCCACAGAGTATGAGGCGGCGTAGGCAAAACGGTTGGTAGCCCCCACAACAAAGTTTGAAAAGGTGAAAAAGTCCTCAAACGAAAGCCCGTCGCTGAACTGCTCGGCTTTAAGAATTTTTTCCTCTTCATCCTCACAGATAATTTTAACGCCTATTTCAATGCCCATAACCTTTTTAACGGCGTTTTTCAAAATTTCCGTATAATTCTGCTCCACTACCCCGCGCATATATTCATTATCTATTGACAGGGTAAGCTCGCCCGATTCAAGAGAAACGGGCTTTAAATCCTTCAGAAAACAGTTAAAGGCTACTTCGGATATTGTGATTTTACATTCCTCACAAACCGCCGCCCAAATGTCCTCAACAGAATTTATTGACATTATGTAAACCATCCTTTAAAGTATTTCTCCCGAATAAATCGGCTTTTTATATCGGGGGTCATACTATTGTATAATAATCCAATCAATTATACCATAATCCCTGATTTTTTGCAAGAAAAAAGCGTTATATTTTTAATTTCGGGGCAAAATAAAAATAAAAACGAAGGGAGCGGCTCAAAACGGCTATAAGAACCGATCTTGCAATAGAATCAGCCGAGGGGTCAGGAAACAATCGGACTTCATTTATAAAGAAAGAAGAAAAGTGCGGAAATGTAAACATAACCCGAATAAAAATAAAAACCGAGGCGGAGGAAAAGGCTGTAGGCAGACCGCGCGGCGACTATATAACCCTTGAATTTCCCGATATTTCGGTATCCGTTCCCGATAATTTAAAAGAGGTAATAAAAAATGAATTAAACCTCCTTTTGCCCGAAAAAAGAGGACTTATTTTGGCGGCGGGGCTCGGAAACAGTGATATTACGCCCGACGCACTGGGCCCCGCCGCCGCCCGCAGAATTTTTGCGACGCGGCATATTCCCCCCGAGCTTTCAAAAACGGCGGGGCTTGAAAATTTACGGCAGGTGGCGGTAATAGCCCCGGGCGTTCTGGGGCAGACAGGCATTGAGGCGGGCGAGCTTATAAAAGCCGCGGCGGACAGAATAAAGCCCGACGCGGTAATAGTAATAGACGCACTGGCAGCGAAAAGCCCGAACAGGCTTTTTAAGACCGTGCAAATCTGCAATACGGGAATATCCCCCGGCTCGGGGGTTAAAAACAGCCGAAAGGAAATAAGCGAAAAAACGGTGGGCGTGCCGGTAATAGCGTTAGGCGTGCCCACGGTAATTGATACCGATACCTTAATTGAGGAAATAACGGGCGCGGCGCCTGCGCAAAAAAGCAGAATGTTTGTAACCCCTAAAGAAGTGGATATGCTCACCGTGCGGCTTAGTGAAATTTTAGGCGAGGCTTTAAATATGCTTTTGCAGCCCGAAATTGACCCCGCAATAATTTCCGAACTGGTCTAATTTTTATTCGCTCTGAATAAAATTATTTCAGAGGGGGCGGAAAAAATGCGAAACGGAGCGGGTGCGGCAAGGCTTATTTGTGTTTTTACGGCGTGTATTCTGCTTTTGGGCTATAATTTTTACGGCAGGTTTTTAAAGCCCTCGCCTGCGGTACAGGCTGTTGTAAAACCCGAGCTTGAAAAAAGAGAGATAACAAGCAGCGAAAGCAGTACTTCCGCCTCCGAAAAAACCGAAAGCAGGGCGGAAACGGTAAGCTCCGCTTCTTCCGACAGCACCGAGAGCGAAACAAAATCCGAGACAAGCGTTGCCGCCTCTGCCAAGGGTACGGTAAAGGGAAAAATTATAAATAACTATATATCGCCCTATAAGGCGGGGCTTTCATATAATAACGTATACGTTAAAAACAGCGCGGGCGTGAGTATTGATATAAAGCAGTTGCTTAACGCCCCGCTGACCTTCAAAATGGAAAAAAGCGATAAACCGCAGGTGCTTATAATGCACACCCACACCACCGAAACCTATATGACCGAAAACACCGATTACTATACCGACGCTTTTTCGCCCCGTTCGCGGGATAAGGCGGTAAATATGGTAAGCGTGGGCAATATTGTGGCGGATAAGCTGAACGCCGCGGGCATTACCACCCTGCACGATACCACCGAGCACGATTACCCGAAATACACCGGCAGCTATTCGCGCGCGGCAAAAACAATAAACGGGTACTTAAAAAAGTACCCGAGCATAAAAATAGTGCTTGATCTGCACCGCGACGCGGCGGCAAACGGCAACGATAAAATAAAGCTTACCACCGAAATAGGCGGCAAACGCGCGGCGCAGGTAATGCTTGTAATGGGCTCGCAAAGCGGCTCGCAGACCCATTTTCCCAATTGGAAGGAAAATTTAAAGCTGGCGCTGCGCTTACAGCAGACGTTAGAAAATAAATACCCTACACTCGCGCGCCCGCTAAGCCTTACTTCCAGTGGATATAACGAAAGCCTTACAAACGGCTCGCTGCTTATAGAGTTCGGCACCGACGCGAACACCGTGGAGGAGGCGCACTACTCCGCAGGGCTTGTGGGCAACGCGCTGGCGGATCTGCTTAATAATTTGAAATAGGGATTGATTAAAATAAAAAGAACGTTTTTAAGGTCATTCGGAATTTCCTTAACAGTGGCTCTCTGCCTTATAACAGGCGTTGCGGGCATATCCGCGGCATACGAAAACACCCGCCGTATCGGTTTCGGCGAATACACAAAAGCGGTGGAAATTCACGACGGCAAAATAAAAATACTCGATTTTGAAATTGATTTAATAAACAGGTGATAAGGGTGGAATTTTAATAGGCTCACTCTGATGAGGGAGGCTTGTTTTGCGCAATTTTTTTAAAAGGGGTAGTTGCTTTCGTTTTTTTACTATATTATTATAGTAAAAATCAAAGCCTGCGGTTTTGCGGGGTATAATATTCCAAGAGGTGTTTTCAAATGGAATATGATGAAATTTTAGATGAGTTACAAGTTGCAATAAGAGGGCTTGAAATGAACACGCAGTTTTTAATACTTTTTTCATATAAAGAAGAAGTATTGATAGAAAAGTGTACGGAACAAACGGTTGAAGACTGTAAGGACAGGCTTTTAAATTTTGCCGAGCAATATACATATGATTATCTTGCCGCCGTAAAGCTGTTGCTTAACTATAAAAAGTAAGTTTTTTGCAAACCAAAGGCTCCCTTGCCTAAAGGGAGCTGTCAACGAAGTTGACTGAGGGATATTTTCTAATATCTAACGTCTAACATCTAATATCTAAATATTAATGTAAACTGGCAAGCCGTTGCTTTCATATATTTAAAATATGAAAGGGTGTGTCAGTTTTGTTTTTTGATTTATTGATGAAAATTGCCTCCGCAATTTATTATTTTGCGCTGCACGTTAAGGGCGCGGGGGCTTTTCCGCCGCCGCTCTCTGCCGAGCGCGAGGCGGAGCTGCTTGAAAAAAGCCGGAACGGCGACGACGGCGCGCGCAACGAGCTTATAGAGCACAATTTGCGGCTGGTGGCGCACATAGTAAAAAAATATTACAACACCGGCGCCGACCAGGACGATATGATTTCAATAGGTACAATAGGGCTTATAAAGGCGGTATCTACCTTTAATACCGATAAGGGCATACACCTTGCCACATATGCCTCGCGCTGTATTGAAAACGAAATACTTATGTTCTTCCGCAACCAGAAAAAAACCGCGCAGGATGTTTTTATAAGCGACCCGATTGATACCGATAAGGACGGCAACACGCTGACGCTTATAGACGTTATTGCCGATAAAAGTGATATTGCCGATGAAATCGATACAAAAATAAAGGTGGAAAAGCTGCGGGTAATACTGCCCGTTTGCCTGACCGAGCGTGAGCGGCTTATAATAGAAATGCGCTACGGGCTTTGCGGCAGAGAGGAGCTTACTCAAAGGGAAATTGCCAAAAAGCTGAATATTTCAAGAAGCTATGTTTCCCGCATTGAAAAATCCGCGCTTGAAAAATTAAGAAAACAATTTTAAAATGTAATTATAAAAATGTAACCTGTGGTTAAAATTTCCTGTCTTTACAGACGAGGGGGAAGAAAAATGGAAGACAGCAGAATTACCGAGCTTTTCACCCTGCGGGATGAAAGCGCAGTAACCGAGACGGAAAGCAAATACGGCGGGTATTGCCATAAGCTTGCATTTAATATACTTGGGGACCCCAACGACGCAGAGGAAACGGTAAGCGACGCGCTGTTTCAGCTGTGGCAGGCAATACCGCCGGAAAAGCCGAAAAGCCTTGGGGCTTATTTTGCAAAAATCACGCGTAATATAGCTCTAAACCGAATTGAACGCAGCAGCGCCAAAAAGCGCGGCAGCGGCGAGCTTCCCCTCGTTTTGGACGAGCTTGATTACTGCGTGCCCTCATCTCACAGCACCGAGGCGGCGGTTGACGCGCGTATGCTCTCGGCTGTTATCAACCGTTTTCTTTCCTCACAAAAGGAGACTGCGCGCGCGATATTTTTAAAGCGCTACTGGTATATGCGCCCGATAAGCGAAATAGCCGCCGAAACCGGCTTTTCCGAAAGCAAGGTAAAGGTAACGCTTATGCGAACGCGCAACGCGCTGAGAGAGTATCTCGGCAGGGAGGATTTTAACGTATGACGAACAGGGATATTTTAAACGCCTTAGGCGATATTGACGAAAGTTACATTACCGAGGCAAACGGCAGAATAAAAAGCAAAAAGGGCATTATTATAAGGTATTCGGCTATGGCGGCGTGCCTTTTAATAGTAGCCGTTGGAGCATTTGCCGCAGTGAAGATGATACCGCGCGGCAAAATGAAAAACAGCGCCATCACCAATAAATCATATGAAGAATATGACGGCAATGTTGCAGACTATGATGGCGATTACAGCACAATTGAAAAAACCGACGGCACAAAGGCAAACGGCTCTGCTAAGGGAAACGGCGCGTCATCATCGGAAAATTATATTGCCTATGTTAAAAGATGGGACGAAAAAACAAACACCGAAAAATTCCCCATAGTAAAAATAAACGGTACTGAGTACGGCGTGGCAAACTGCCAGATTCCGTCCGATAAAATAGGAAACAGCATAACAAGGCTTACGGTGTTAGGCAAAGATGAATACACAAACAGCGAATATGCCGCAAATGTTGAAATTTACGAAATAAAGGGTATTTTGTCAGAGTGCGCCGCGGCGGTAAAATACGATGCGGGCGGAAAATACTACGTCTGCCGCAACTCGCACTACAAGCCCGAAACGCTGGGGCAGTTTATGAATGATTTAAGTCTTAAAGAAAACCTTACCTTTGTTTCCTTTGGCGGCACGCAAATGAAAAACGGTAAAGCTATTTGCGACGTTGAATATACAAATGTGGATAAAGCGAAGGTGTGGGAGCTTTTGTTTTCGGACGCCGCAGCCAAAGCGGCAAAGGACTATGACTCTATGAATTTTGAAACGGCGGCGGATATAGCCATTGATTTAAAGCTTTTGGGCTATGAGAATATATCGCTCGCCGTTACCCGCGACGGATATTTAACCACCAATATTTTAGATACTGGCAAGGCGTTTTATATAGGCAAGCCCGCGGCGGAGAAATTTTTAAGCTACCTTGAAAAGGAATGCAAAACAACCGTAAAGCATAAATATGATTATTCAGAGTCGACAAGCGGCGGAGGCTCGGGTAATTCCGCAAGCTACAGCGTAAGTCACTCGGTGGGAAGTAATTGAAATGTCGGAGCGGAAATTGCGTAAAGCGGCGGTAATTACGGCTGCGCTTATATTGATTTTATTTCTTATTCCCGTGAAAATCAACTATAATGACGGCGGCACGGTGCAATATAAGGCGGCACTTTATACGGTGGTAAAATGGAACTGTTATGTAGAGCCGGAAGAATATATTTATGAAGGCTCAACGTATTATTCATATAAAAAATATAAAAACACCTCGGTTTATTTATTTCCCGGCAGTTTAAAGGGCATAGACGAGCTTTGGAAAATCGAACAGAAAAAGAAAGGGGTATGATTTATGAGCAACACTAAAAATTCGGCGATAAAGAACATTACCGCAGCGCTGCTTTGCGTGGCGCTTGCAATCGGCGCGGGCTGTATGATAAAAATACACAGGGATAAAAAAGCGGCCGTAAATTTAAAAAGTGCGGAAACCTACGATGAGGTTTACAACAAAATAAACAGCCTGAAGCTTAAAACCAATATCCTTTACGGCTTGAAAGACGGTATGGCAAAAGGCAGCAGCCGTAACGAAAAAGTAGAATATATTGAAGACAGCAACACGTCCGCCGCAACAAACGGTGCGTCGGAAACCGCCAAAGCCGATTACAGCAAAACCACAACGCAGGTAGAGGGCGTAGATGAGGCGGATATTGTAAAGACCGACGGGAAATATATTTATATTCTTTCAAGCGATTACACATTTTACACCTATGTGAAAATAGTCGATTCGAACGGCGGTGCTCCAAAACAGTTAAACGATATAAAGCTTGAAAATTTCAACACAAGCGAAATGTTTTTAAGCGATAACCGCCTGGTGCTTTTGGGCCGCGCGGCGAACAGCGATAAAACGGCGGCGGTAATTTACGATGTTACAGACCCCGAAAAGCCGAAAAAGGTAAACGAATGTAGGCAAAGCGGCGGCTATGCCGATTCGCGGCTTATAAACGGAAAGCTTTATATTGTATCAAGCTACGGTGTGAACACCGAAAATATTAAAAAAGACGATATTTCAACCTATGTGCCGTATGTCGGCTGCGGCGAAAAGACCGAAAAAATAGCGGCGGACTGCATTTATATGTATGATAAATGTATGGAATCAAGCTATACCGTGGTGTGCGGCTACGATATAAAGGACGGCGCGAATATATCGGCAAAAACCGTTTTCGGGGGACTCAGCCGCATTTACGCATCGACCGATAATATAATTGCGACCTCTGCTTATTATGACGAAAAGACCCAGATAGCGCGGTTTGAAATAAGCGACGGTAAGGTTGAACTTAAAGCGACGGGCGAAATAAAGGGGTACCTTTTAAATCAGTTTTCAATAGACGAATACAAAGGGCATTTCCGCTTTGTGCTGACAGAAACATCAGCCAACGGCGGCACCCAAAACTCGCTTGTTATACTCGACGGCAACTTAAAGGAAACCGGAAAAATAGAGAATATAGCGAAAAACGAAAGAGTATATTCGGTGCGGTTTATGGGGGATGTGGCTTACTTTGTCACCTTCCGCCAGGTTGACCCGCTTTTCAGCGTGGATGTAAGCGACCCGACATCTCCCAAAATAATAGGCAGCCTTAAAATACCGGGCTTTTCCGATTATCTTTTCCCCTACGGCGAGGGCAAATTGCTCGGTGTGGGCAGAAGCGCTGACGAAACTACAGGCGCAGTAACCGGAATGAAATTATCTCTTTTCGATATTTCAAACCCCGCAAATGTTACCGAGAGCTTTAAAACGGAGGTAGGCAACACCTACTCAGAGGCGCTTACAAATCACAAAGCGACTCTTGCCGACGCTGATAAAAACCTTATCGCGTTCCCCTATAATGATGAAAAGGGCACGAAATACCTTATATACTCGCTTGAAAGCACGGGCTTTGCGCTTAAAGCGGAAATTCCGCTGGGCGGCGACGGCAGCACCTGGGGCACCTGCCGCGGGCTTTATATAGGCAAGCTCTTTTACGCCGTGAGCGATAAGGAAATAGCGGTAATTGATATGCAAAATTTCCAAAAGATTACAGAACTCAAAATTAAATAGCTGCATGATTGACAAAGCCGGGCGCAAGTGATATTATTATAATATAAGTGTTACAAGGAGCATTAACATGACCGCAAAGATATTCAAACCCATAATTTGCGCTTTTATTATAATTTCACTGCTGCTCGGCGTTTGCTTTACGGCGTCCGCCGCAGGCACTGACGGGCATATAACGGTATCTACCGTTACCGCCGTAAACGGGGACTCGGTAATAGTAAGGCTTAAAATGGAAAATAACCCGGGTATAATGGCAATAACCGTTTCCGTTACATACGATAGCAGCGCTTTAACATATGAAAGATATTACGAGGGCTATTTGTGGGATTACACCGTTGCCGACCACCCCGATAAAAACCTTATCCGTTTTGTAAACTGCGAAAACGGTAACGAGCGCTCAAACGGCACTATGATAGCCTTTAAATTCAAGGTGAAGGAGGACGCCGATTTCGGCTTTTACCCAATAGGTATTGAATACAAGCAGGGTGATTTTTGCAACTGGAAGCTGCAAAAGCTGATGCCCGAGGTGACTTCGGGCGGCGTTAATATTGAATATAACGGTAAAAACTGCTCGCACAAAAAATACGGCGAGTGGGAAACGGTAGCCCCCCCGAAATGCGAAACGGCAGGAGCCAGGCAGCACGCCTGCGTAAAATGCGGGCATATTGAAATAAAGGATATTGCCCCCACGGGACACGATTTTTCAGAAGAATGGACGGTTGATGAGCCCGCAACAAAGGAAAAAGAGGGAAAAATGTCACGTCACTGCAAAAATTGCAGTGCCGCAACCGACCTGCTTACCTTCACGCTTGAAGAGGCAGAGGAAAACGGAATTGATAACAAGGCGTCAGGCGGGGTTAAGCCCTCAAAGTTTACTGATAAATTAAAGGAGGAGCAGCTGCCGGAGGAGGAAACAAAGCCCGATAATAATTCAGGCTCGGGGGATAACTCAAAGGGCAGCACCGGCGGCGTATTAGACAGCTTACCAGTTGAAAGCGGCAGCGCGGCGGAAAAGCTTATAAACGGCCTGCCCGATGGAATAAAACGGCTTGAAAAGCTGTTTATAGGCTCGTTTTTCATAATTTTAAAATCTTTTTTAATAATGCTGTAAAAAAATGTTGACAAAATAAAATTACGGTGCTATACTGTAGACAATACAATTAGGGTACAATGCTTTTTTGAAGAAACGGCGCAGTCATCGGCATTGTTGCCCTTCGCTCACAATACGTCAGTATTCTTCGGTCGGGCGCCGCGCCGCTGAACAGCGCCGTTTTCTTACAAAATCTTTGACCCATAGCGAGAAAATTTTTTCGCTTATGAAGTCGAGGAGTGCAGGAATACTGCCGTATTTCAAATGACGAGACAATATAA
>URPQ01000022.1 GCA_900549755.1 uncultured Oscillospiraceae bacterium | reverse complement strand
GAGAGAACACTAAAAGGACGAGAAAAAAAAGAAAAAAGCAAAAAGCAGAAGCAAAAAAGGAAAATATAATAAAGCAAAAAAGGAAAAAATAAAGCTCGGGTCCTTGCAACCAACAACGGAACAGGCACAAAAACAAGAAAAAGCAGCAAAACAATACTGGCGGCAACGGAAATCAAGCGGGTTGCGGATTGATTAAACGGAATAGCTCGCAGCTTTTTGCTCAGTTGCTTTTGCAATTTTCTCACTTCCTTAAAACAAGCGATATGCCCGATAAACTATTATTATTTTAACCTACAATGCCCGATCTTTCAATCCCCTCGGTAAACTTTTTTTGAACAAAGAAATAAATAAGCATAGGCGGAAGAATGACAAGCAGGCAGCCCGCCTGAACGCGGATCATAATAAGCTGCTGGTCGCTTAAAGAAACAAACTCTCCTATTGCCATTGAAAGGTGCGATAACGCGACTGTAAGGGTCGAGTGCTTATCGGCAAACATTGTGTTGAGATAGTAGTCGTTATAATACCATACGCCCGAAAAAATAAGCCCTGTAAGTAAAATGGTTTTGGCATTCGGCAGCATTATTGAAAAATAGGTTTTAAACGCGCCGCAGCCGTCTATCATAGCCGCTTCTTCAAGCTCCTTAGGCATATTGCGGAAAAACTGACGGAAAATGTAAATAAACAGTCCGCTTCTTATTCCCATGCCGAACATTGCCGGCAGCCAAAACGCAAAGGGTGTGTTTAAAATGCTGATATTTACATCCGTACCGGATATAAGACGCACAAGCTTCATAATACCGAGCACATCAAAATTTGAAAAGCTGACGAACATCGGTATTATAGTAGTCTGCGCCGGAACGATTATTGTAAACAGAGCTATTGCAAACAAGACCCCCCTGCCTTTAAACTTAAAGCGGGCAAAGCCGTAACCCACAAACGCGGTTACCGCAATTTGCAAAACCGCCGAAACAATATTATAAAACACTGTATACCAAAGCGAACGCGGATAATTAAGCGAGACAAACGCCTGCTTTATATTGTTTAAAACAAAATGCTTCGGAATCCACACAATACTGGTGTCCAAAATATCGGCGTCACTGCGAAAGGCTGTGCTGAACATATAAAGAATCGGGTAAAGAATAACATACGAAAGCCCTATAAACAAACCCAATCTGAAAAGCGCAAGAGCAATTTTTTCAAGCCCGCGCACCGCGGCGCGGCGGTTTATGGGTCCGCTTGCGTACCCTTTTAATTTTAACAAAACAGAATTCATAACGGCACCTCCCCTGCTTAATCGTTCATATAAAATACTTTCCTTGAAAACAGTCCCACCACAACAAACAAGATCAGGCTTATAACAACAAAATAAATCCATGTCACAGCCGAGGAAAACGAGTAACGCAGGTTTGCCGCCTGTGAAGTCACAAATTCCATTACACCGTTAGAATAGCTTGTAAACGTATCAATCACGGTAAAGGCAATGTTCACCAATATCATGGGGCTTATCATAGGAACAGTGATTTTCCAAAAGTATTCCCAGGCGGTAGCCCCCTCAACGCTTGCCGCCTCTTTAAGTGAGGGCGGTATTGACTGAAGCGCCGCAAGAAACAGTATTATCTGAACGCCGGATTGCCAGGTCATTGTGAAAATACTATCAATAACCGAAGTAAGATATTTTATAAGCCCGCCGGGCAGCCCTGCCTGTGTTAAAATATCGCCGATAGAAAAGCTGGAAACCATAAAAACCGAGGAAGAACCTGTTACGTCTCCGCTGTAACTGTCACTGTTGATAATGGAAAGCAAAACGCTAGACGACAGCATAAGCGGAAGAAAGAAAATACTTCTGACAAGTCCTCTGCCGTAAAATTCCGCGTTCAGCATTACCGAAATAAAAAGTGCAAATATAATTATTATAGGCACCTGAATTGCAATTTCCTTTAACGCCGCAACTAAAAGCGGGATAAACCGTTCATCGGAAAACAGGGCGTTTTTATAGTAAGAAAGCCCCGCAAACCGTGTGTTTACACCGCCCTGAACGATAGTTACATGCGAAAATGAGTACATAAGCGAGGTTAAAATGGGTACGGCAAAGAAAAACAGAAGTCCCAAAAGCCACGGCAGTATAAAAACGTATCCGGTCCGGGCGCGTTTTTGTTCTAAAGACAGCCTTTTGTTCATTTATATTCCCCCTGCCGAATCAATTTGTAATTCATTGCCGCAACCTTTATGCCCTGCATATCATAATCCGAATTTGTATAATTGGTAATTATCCGCGTGCCGTTTTCAAATGCTGAGCAGTACACGCCTTCGGCAAGCTGCTTGTGACGAACCAGCGCCGTGCCGCCTGTTGCCCCGAATATTTCCGAAAGCCGCTTATATTGCTCTGAGGCGGTTAATAGCCAATCTTTATAATCGGAATTGTAAAGCTTTGAAAGATATGTTCCTTCGGTTTTTTCGCCGTTTTGCGCGGTAAAGGAAAAATTCAGTGCGCTGCCGGTTTCCGCCGCCTTTAAAAATGCCTTTTCGGGATTGCCCGAAAGGTTCACAGGTTCTGTGGAATAGCTGCGATAACCGCTCAAAACTAACTGATAAAAAGGAACGCTGCGGTCGGTAATATCATAGCCGCTATCCGAAGTGGGGGCGGAAATAATATAATCCGAGGCTGCGGCAGCATAACCGAACGCACCTGCCGTTAGCAGCTTTTTTTTCTGCCCCGCGGCATATTCCAACGCCTTTTTAGCATAATTCAGCGCCTGATCTCTATCGGTTGAGCCCTTATGATGATCCGAATAAAGCGTGCTCCCGAGCTCGCGCAGCGAAATGCCCGAAAGAGCCGAGGTGTTGTATTTTTTAAAATATTTTTCCAAAACCGTGCCGTATTTTTTCGGAGCTAAAAGGCAATAGGGCGTCAGACTTACATTTTTCAATCCGCTTGAAAGACTGTAGGCATATTGCAGCCCCGGCGTTCCGTCCAATGTTGCGGCGGAAGCACTGTTTTTTGTAAAACCGTTTCCGTTTTGCATAAGGCGCACCGTGTTGACATCTGGCAGAAATGTAACGCCTTTGTCATTGGTATATTCAGCCAGCCGCATAAACTCCTTTTTCCCGCCGAGCTTGCCCTCGTATTTTCCTGCGGCAGGCATTTTGCCCGATACTCCGCCTTTTTCCCAGCCGACATAGGAAAAAATTAAATTTGATATTCCGGCGTTTTCAATATCGGCTATCATCTTCCGCGCCTGAGAATAGGTGGTAAGCGGAACGGTTACCGTCATAGGAATAAAGCATACCGTTCCCTTGCGGCGAAGCGCCCCGTAAGCGGTAAAATAAAACGGCAATTCCTCTTGTTTTTCATTTGCCTTAAAATTTTGTTCCTTTTCAAGGTATGCTCTGTAAGCCACCGCCACCGAGTTATAATCCCCCGGCGCGGCAGTCAGGTAATAGCGCATACAAAAATCGGTTGAAATGGCTTGTTCCGAAATTTTGCGCACCGTTTTTGCATTTTTAGAGGAACCGTCCAATACAACCGTTCCCGTAGAACGGTATTCAAACGAAAAGTAAGCGCAGTTATAATTCTTTTTCATTCCCGCGGTATATGCGTTTATGTAAGAAGACCCGTCTCCGCTTTCCACCAACGCAAGTAAGCCGTTTCCGTTTTTGCCGATTCCGAAAACCGGGAACTGCATATTTTTCCGCTCCGTAACCAAACGGTCGGGAGACGCAACAACATCATCGCCGTAAATTCGCTCGTGAATTGCGCTGCCCGATGATTTACCGTTGTTCATTTCAATAATCGTCCCGCAGCCGTCGGGCAGCAAAATAGTGCCGCTGTCGTCAAAGCTGCCGCAGCCGAAGTAGGGCAAAACCGAAATTTCAAGCAGGCGGTTTCCGCCTTTTTCCGAAATGCCGTTCTTCGGAATCCTCACCGAAAGATACGAATTGCTCAATTCGTATTCCAGCGTTACCGAAATTTCATCCTCGGGAAAATCGTAAACAAACCTGCAGCCTTTTTCGGTTTTTGAAAACGAAAGACCGCCCTTTGCTACCGAAGCTACGGCAGAGTTTCTTTCCTGCGGAGAATTTTTTGTATCGTAATATAATATTTCAAGCTGAGCGCCCATAAGCCGCTTTTGCCCGTTGCCCAAGCGCTCGTCGGCATCGGAAAAATCGGGATTTGATTTCCAGCTTATTCCGCTTTCGGTATTTATTAAAGCAACTTCACCGTTTTCGGCATTTGCATAAAACGACAAATCACCCTTTGTAAGAACACCCGTCATACCGTCGGCAGGGATTTCCGCTGCCGAGACACGGCTGCACGGTGTGAAAATTAAAACCGCCAACAAAACAAAAATTGACGCAAAAGCCGAATACCGTTTCATAAATTGCCTCCCTTAAGCCATACGGCTTTATTAAAGTCTGAATGACATTTCATTGAAAACCGTTACGCAAAACACATAAACGTTATGTAACAAAGTAAAAAACAACAATAAAAGAAAAATAACAATCACAATGCCGATTGCGGTGAAAAAAAGCGTTACAATGTTTTTAAATATTGTAAATTGATGTACGCTCATTGTGCCTATAAAAAGCAGCAACCCGCTCCAGGCATAAAGCAAAAACATCATTACATAGTAAAAAAACGCTTCTTCGTTTGTAAATAAATGCCCCGCCAGTGTAAGCGGAATTGATACCATGGCATAAGGCAGCATAGAGTAGCACGAAACTATCCATATTTCGGAAAAACGCCCTTTTCCGTCCAAAAGCGTGCAGAAAAGCCAATTTGACAGTGAGAAAAGCAAAAGCAGCCCTATACAGCCCGCAAGCGACCATAAAAGATTGACATCTTCCGTTTTTCCTTTTCTGAAAAGAAAAGCCGAAAGCACCTGATTAACCACTACCGCCGTGCAAAAGAGAGCGCAAACCGCATTTGCAAGCTTTAAAGAGCCTTTACGGTTGAATTTCATCTCTTCAAAACCTGTTACGGGGTGAAATAATATATAAAACAAATATCTTGTCGGCGACATTTCACCGTACTTCATCCCTGTTTCCCCCTCTTTTTGGAACGGATATGCCGACATACGGCATTACCGATTTTTTTAAACATGCCCGACTTTATACCGAACACCGCGATAACCGTAACGGCAAGCGCCGATGTGAAATAAAGTCCTATATTCTTTTTAAGCCTTTCGTTTCGGTACTCCTTGTACGCCTCGGAATAATGCGCGCGGTCGCCCGAAAGTTCAAAATACTCCATTGCCTGCTTATATTCCCCGAATTGATAAAGCGCTTTACCGTAGCCGAGGTTGGCAAGATAGCTGCCTGCGTCATACCGAAGCACCTCCTGCCACAGAGGCAGGGATTCCGAAAAGCGGCCGTCCATATATACGTCTATCGCGTTATACAAAGCAGTTCCGTATTCCGTTAAGGTAAAAACCGTAAAGCAACCTTTTTTTCCGTCCAGCACCACAATATCGTTACCGTTAAATGTAAGCGCAACAGGGTCTGCGAAGCAGCCCTTAAAGCTGCCCTGACCGCCGAAAACCGAAAGCAAGTCTCCCTCGCGGCTGTAAAGAAACACCTTTGCGTCGGTTCTGTCCAATGCGGCAAACACCGTTTTTTCGCAAACCGAAATCGATTCAAGCGAGGAATAGCGGCTTCTACCGTTATATTCATAAGGCTCATAATCGCCGAAAAAGAGCTTTTTACCGTCAGTTCCGTTTAAAATGTTGTTCCCAAGGGGATTCAGCTTCTTTATTCTTCCGTCGGGAGATTTTGAGGATGCAACGCAGGTGTAAACAAAATCTTCCTCGTCAATATCAAGCGATGAATACTGCACGGGAACATAGCGCGACATTTTTGAGCGCTGCTCCTTTGTGGCAAGCTTTTTCCAAAGATTTTCCGTTATTATCTTAAGCGTAGGCTCAACGGTATTGCTGCCGTAAAAGCCGGTGAAATTAAGATTTTCATCAAATACTACCGCGCCCTGGTAAATTCCGTCGCAAAGCACATACAGTACTCCCGTGCCCGTAACAACCAAATCCTCCGGCAAAAATTCCTTATCCTGAGGAAAAAGCTCGGATTCCGGCTTTGTCAATATCCGCCCTATTTCTCCGCCATTATCGCAAACCAAAATCCGCCTGTTTCCGTTATCGGAAATATAGAGTGTTCCGTCAGCCGATACAAAAACATTTGTCGGGGAATTTAAGGTCTGCTTTTTGCCCTTAAATGAAAACTCGGTATAAACCCGTACCGTGCGGTACTCGGAATCAAGCTTTATAATACGGTTGTTTTTGCAATCGGTAATATAAATATTCCCGTCGTTTCCGCTTGTAATATCCGTGGGGGAATTCATTTCTCCCGTTCCTAAAGCCTTACCGTCTGCCGTAAGCAATGCGGTGTAAACATCCGGCGAGTCTGTCGGCTCGTTATATGCGTTGTATGTATATGTGCGGTACGCACGGGCGCTTACGGAAAGACTGCCCGCAACGGCAATAAGAGCTGCAATAATACAAACAATTCGTTTCAAAGCATTTCCCCCTCCGTCAGTCCTTCATTCCGGAATGAGACATAGTTTCCAAAATCTGCGACTGTGAGCAGACGAAGATCAGAATCGGCGGAATCATAAGTATTACCGCCGCCGCGGAAGCTTCTCCCATACGGACAATACCGCCGTCGCTTATTTGGTGCAGCATGGTCGGTAAAACCTTGAGCGATTCATCGTAAATATAGTTTGAGCCTTCATCGTTCCAAACGGATTGGAACGAAAAGATAATGCAGGTAAGCCACGCGGGCTTTACGTTGGGCATAACTATTCGCCAAAATATCTTCAGCGAGCCTGCACCGTCCACCCTTGCAGCCTCTATCATAGCGTCGGGAATCCCCGTAATAAACTGCTTCATAAGGAAAAGCCCGAGGGATGAGCCTATTGCCGGAAAAATAATCGCAAACTGCGTATCAATAAGGCCCAGCCGCGATAAAACAATATAAAGCGGCAGTGCGGTTACCTGTGTGGTGAACAAAAGCGAAACCACAATAAAATCGAAATAACCCTTTGAACCGGGAAATTTGAATTTAGCCAGCGGGAACGCCGCCATTGAGGCAAAAATTACATGCAGCCCGGTTGCAATAAGAGTAACAAAGGCGCTGTTCCACAAATATCTTGTAAACGGCACGCGTGACTCCTCAATCAAATCGAAAAGAGAAAGGTAGTTATCCCCAGTGGGGCTTGTAACAAAAAAACGCGGCGGGTAAATGAAAATTTCGTCTACAGGCTTGACAGACTGGATTATCGCATACAAAAACGGCAAAAACATCAGGCTGCCTGTAATAATCAAAAATATAAGTAAAGCTGCGCTTCCCGCGCGGGAACGCGAAATTTTTCGGCTGCCCGTCTCGCGTATCTTAACCTTTTTTTCAGTATTTTTTACTGTAAGCACAGCGCCCTCCTCCTTTCGTATATTTAAGCATCATTGAACCTTCTTAAAACCGCTTTTACGATTTGGTTCATCAAAAACATCATTAAAAACAAAACAGTAGCTATTGCACAGGCATATCCCATTTCGTAGCGGTTGTTTCCGTAGTCCATAATGTGGGTCACAATCGTTGAAGCGCAGTAATCGGTTGACGGAAAGCCTGCCAGGGCGTTGCAAATGGCGCCGACCGAAAAAGAGCTTGAAATCTGCATTACTGCGGCAAACATCATTGAAGGTCCCATTGAAGGCAGCGTGATTTTTATAAGCTCCTGGAAACGGTTGCGTATTCCGTCTATTGCGCCTGCCTCATAAAGGCTGCGGTCTACGCCTTGCAGTCCCGCAATAAGGGCTAAAAACGATGTTCCGAGAGACAGCCATATCTGCACGACTATAATTATTCCAAGCGCGTATTTCGGATTTGTGAACCACAGTACCGGTTCTTCAATCAATCCGAGCCGCAAGAGCATGCTGTTTACAAGCCCGTAGCTGTCGCCGCTGAAAATATAGCTCCAAATTACATATAATGAACCCGATATTGACGGCGCATAGAAAATAAGCGTCATAACATTCCGCATTACAGGTCCGAATTCGTTTATCATCCATGCAAAAAGTATACAGAGAAAGTAGCTTATAGGTCCTGTAATAACGGCAAACACAAGCGTATTTTTTAAGGATTTCAAAAAAATCTCATCCTCTAAAAACAAACGGGTGTAATTAAAAAATCCGCGGAACTGCGCCGGCTGCAATAAATTAAAGTATGTAAAGCTCAAATAAATTGCAACGCATATGGGAATAACGGTAAAGGTAAGGAAAAATACCGAATAAGGAGCGAGCATTAAATAGTTTTCGGTGTTTTTGCGGATTTCCCTACCGAGATAACGGATATTCGATTCTTTTTTCATTTTCCGTTTTCTCCCTTCAGTCCGAATTCCTCGCGCTTCCGCTCAAGCTCATTGTTAATTTCGGTATTATATTTATAAAGCACCTCACGCGGGTTTGAGTTATTGACCGTAACCTTTCTGTAAGCGTTATAAATATTTCGTGTCACATAATAGCTTGCAATGCTTTGCGGAATACCCTTTGCCTCATTCAGCTGCTTTAAAATCACCGAGCTTTCACGCACAGTCCACGGGAGACCGGGAACAGCGGCTAAATTAGCACTGTTATACCGCGCCGATTCGCCTATAAGCGCTTCCATATTCCGCCCGTATTCCGCCTGTGATTTTGCGCTTGCAAACCACTTTACAAATTTCCATGCCGCCTGCTTGCTTTTGCAGTTATTCATAATAACCGCAGCAGTGCAGGAAACCGCCGTGGAGCGATCTACTGAGCCGTCATCCCGCACCGTTCCCGGAACGGGAAGCATAGTCCACATTCCCGATATTTCGGGTGCCGCAACCGCCAGCTTGTTATACATTGTGTAGGCCTCGATGCCTATGGGAATTTCCCCCGAGCGGAAACGGTTATAAAAATCGTAATCTATCGGCACATCGTATTTTGTGTAATAGCCCGTCCATTCCTTAAAGGCGTCAAGCGCCGTTTCACTGTCGAATACGGTAGCCGAAGCATCATCATTATAATAATTCTGCCCGTTTTGCAAAAGCAGGCTGTTAAATACGCAAAAGCCCCCGCCGTCAATAGTAACCTTTGGCAGACCTATATTCATATTGCTGCGCTGCAGGGTGGGTATGAGCTTATAAAGCTTCCCCCAGGTTTCGGGTATTGAAAGCCCCAATTCCTCAAAAATATCAGTTCTTACAAACATCATATTCATATCGGCGGTCATAGGTATTCCGTACAAGCCACCGTTATAACGAAAGCCTACGGTTTCTTCATATGAAAACTCTTTGAGCAGCTCATCGCAGCCATCAAGCGAGGATAGCTCCGTCAATGCGCCGCGCACCGCAAGGTTGACAGGCTGGTCGGCGGCAATATATAAAGCAACGTCAGGGCCTGTTCCGGCGTAGGTTGCCTGTATTAAAGAGCCTTTTGAAAGCTTTATCTGCACGGCAATATTATTGTTCTTTGAAAAATCGTTATCAACCAATTCCCTAACGACCTGTGCCTGATCTCGGCTTATTGAGACCCAAACGTCAATTTTTTCGGCGTCGGCGGCTGCGTCGCCCACAGAATTATAATCGGTTGTAAACGAGCCTATAAACTGCCTGAAACCGAAGGCTATATTTTTAAAGAACCCGACAGAGGTATCGGTATATTCGCCGTTCGCCGGCTTTATCTCTATATAGTCAAGCTCTAAGGGCTGCTCCTTTAGCCTTACAACAAGGGATGAAAGGCTGCTTATATTATCAGAAAAGCCGGAAATGGATTCGGTAATTTTATCGGCGTCCTCTATGTAGCCGCCAAGCTGCGCTGTCAAACGCTGCAGGGTTGCGGTGTCGCTGTCTCTGCCGCCGTATTTTTTTTGCAGGGCGTCATACTGCTCTTTAAGTATATCCCGCTGCTTTGTCATATCCTCAATCAGGTTAGGAATTTCCTTATCAAGGTTGTAGTCTCTGTAAGCGTCGGGCGAAGTGCCGGTAAGCATAATTACTCTGCGGTAAATTCGGTTTAATTGCAGCACGCTTTCCTGCAGCGCCTCGGTAAGCTCGGCGGTATCGCCCGGTATTACCTGCATCGCAATGGAATGGACGCCCTTTGTAAAATAAAAGCCGTAATCCTTTACTCCGTTTCCGAGCGTTTTAAAATACCAGCTTCGCGCGTAATTGAAATCAACCTGTGAAAGCTCTTTAAAGGGAACAACGCCGTCGATATATATTTTCCGCGATGAAGCATACCCGCGGTGGTAATTCTGGCGCACGCGCATACCAATGTTATAGTAGCCCTCGGTTTTAATTTCAAATTCCCAATATATCCACTGTCCCTCGGTCTGCCAGTTATAATCGCCTACGGTGTTGTATCTTGTAAGCACCGGGTCGGACGGTACGGTTTCGGCGTGGCTTCTGTCCTCCATAGGAACTATTGATGAATCGGAGCGGTACTTCATTTTCTCGCCCTGAATAATCACCGAGTCCGCTTTATCGGCGCTCTCGCCCCCCGAAACCGCAGCCGAATAGCTCTCATAGCTTTCGGGCTCTTCCTCACCCTCAAGCGTTATTGAGGAAATAAGCAGATCGGTGCTTATGCCTATAAGCTCAACGGTGTTTTCACCCTCAAAAAAGGCAAATTCATACGGTTCGTTGCTTACTCCCTCGCTGTCGGAGAGAAAAACCTCCTGCCATTTTACCACCTGAACCGCCGCAGGGCGCTTTTCGTTCCCTGTGCTGTCAACGGCAAAGTCGTCGGTCTCGTTTTTCCATATTTTAAAAAGCCCTACATCCCGGCAGGCGGTAAACGGGTATTCGCCGTTGATTTTAAGCCCCAGACTTATGCTGCTGTTGCTTTCAAGGGCGCAGTAACGTATTTTGAGGCGATAACGCGCCCCTTTAGATACATTAAACCGCCAAAGCACGGAAGAATCCTTTTCAGACGATACCCACCGAATAATCTTTCCGCTTTCTTGCTCGGCGGAATTTTCCAAAGAAATATTATCGCCTGCAATTTCTGCGCAGTCGGCCGTGTAAAGCGAAAGCTTTTCGCCGGGGTTTGACGGAACGGAGCCTGTATTGCGGCAATATTCAGGATATGTCACCTGATCGGAAGCGGATATATTACCGTTTTGTGTTTCGGTTTTTTCTTCGGCGGCAGCCCGGCTTAACGGCAAACCTGCCGTTAAGCCCATTAAACCGCAAATGCACAATACCGCTATCACCTTTTTCATTGCTTCCATTCCTTTCAGTTACGGGGTCTATTTCGGAAGAGCCGCAGTATAAGCGTCAAGCTCTCCCTGCCATTTTGTTTTATAGGACTCAAGGGTTGCGGTTATATCCGCGCCGTTCATTACATCCCATATAAGCGCGTCGGTATTTTCAATACCTATGGTCTCATAATCCTTTGAAATTTTTCCGTAAAGCGATTCAAAGCGCTCAACCTGTTCGTCGGTCAAATAACCTTTGAGATACTGTTTTCTGCGCTCGTAATCCTGCTTGCAGAAAAGATATGCGTATGCAGCGCCGCCCGAAGGATTGGAAGAGCCCTTCGGCACGCCGTAGGTAGCAATTGTACCCGGCGCTACATTTTCATCGCCCGAATAGCCCGTCGGGAACGGAACAAAATCCCAATCAAAGGTTAAATCGGAAACAAAGTGGGTTTTATTGCCGAAACGGTCAACGCACATTGCCATTGTACCGAGCTGAAAATCAGCCTGACTCCAGCCCTGCCAGCCCGTAAATGCCCCGACAGAGGATAAGTTTTGGAAATAATTAAGCGCCTCGCGCAGCTTGTTATCTTCAAGATTGAGCGCGTATTTATGATCCGTCCACTTAACAAAGCCGCTGTTGTTAGCCTTTAAAAATATATTTGTATCCCATGAGGAAAAGGCGGTTATTGCGTCGCCGTCGGCTGTTTTTTCGCGGCAAAGGCTTGTGGTAAGCTTTTTAAAGGTGTCCCAGTTCCATTTGCCCTGCTTGTAAAGATCAAGCGGCAGATCATAGCCGAGGTTTTCAATCAGGGTCTTATTGTAGATTATAACCTCCATATTCGGTACGCTCGGCATACCGTAAACCTCGCCGTTAAAGGTTACAAAATCGCCGACCTTTTTGTAATCCTTGAAAATGTCCTCGTTCAGATCCACATACTTTGTAATAGGCGTGGCAAGATTATTTAAAATTCTGTCGGCGTTTATCGGCATCATATCATAGGTGATATTTGCCGCAAGGTCAACCGCCAGTTTATTTTTCATATCCTTATCGTCAACCACGGTGTACTCAACCGTAGCGCCGTACCAATCCTTTAATTGCTTGCGTATGTCGGCGTGCTCCTGCTCCCAGCCGTCGTAAGCGAGAATTTTAATCACGCTGCCGTCAAGCTTTTCGGGCAGGCTGACAGATTTGATTTCCGCTTTTCCGCTGCCGCCGTTTCCGCTGCCGCCGCAGCCCGCAAGACCTGAAAACACAGTACATATTGCAAATACCATTGCCGCCGTTTTCTTGAAGTTCATAAAAATTCTTCCTTTCTTAGTATTCAATCGCGCCGAGATCGGGTAAGCCTTCCTTTGTTACCGCTTTCCCGTAGAAATCCCTGCCCCCGCACTGAGAAATCCATTTGCCCGAATTGATTGCCGGAGAGCCGGGCTTTAAGCCGTACCCGCCGAGCGTATCAAGACCTATCGCACCCGCCCCTGGTTTTATAAACATCGGGTCGCCGGTTAACGAGCCGCTGATCTTCACACCCGACTGAAACAGCTGTGTGAACCCGTATGTACCGTAAAACAGGTTTGTATCGAATGTAATTCGGCTCGGAATAATGAGCGAACACCAGCCCGTAGAGTTCATATTGAAAATGTTGTTTGTAAACCGCACATTTTTCGGGCTGGCAGCCGTTCCCCAGTCATAAGAGCCTACAAGGTTGGTTTTAAGCCCCGCCTTGGTATAAACCGTGTTGTTATAAATTTTCACATCGGAAATAGGTCCCGAAAGCGTGAAAATCTGACTTTTATCATTTTGACTTATGTTGTAACGAACCGAAATATCCTTGTTGTAGCCGCCGTTAGAGCCGTCGGTACACAGAAGAATAAAACCGCCCTCGTTATCGTGACTGTAATTGTACTGTACCTTGGTGTTCACACAGTCTATATCAACATCGTAGCCCTGACCGTCGCCGCCTACCAGCTTTACGTCATACGCCTCGTTATACTGCATTACAACATTTGAGCTGTAATGCGGCCATATACCCGCATATGCGCCCTCTGCATAGGATGTATCGGTTACGGTATTGGACTCTATAAGTAAACCCTTGACCGCCGATATGAAAATACCGTCCGACGCGCAGTGAGAAACAAAATTATTGCGGAAGGTCGCATTGGTTGAGGGGGTATATTCATATGCCGACCACTCAACGCCCGGCCCGTGCTCATAATCCGATGCCATTGCGATTCCCGAACCGCCCGTGTTTTTTACAGTGCAGCCCTGAACCAGAATTTCATTAAATGAAGTCGGGTTTTCGGATTCGCGGGAATAAAATACTATTCCGCCGTAAAAGCGCTGACCGTCGGTGCATGAAATATCAATAACATCAAGATTTATAAGGTAAATGTGATTAAATACGCCGCCCTTATGGAAAACCCCGCTGCTCACCTGCCCTCCGGCATAGACCGCAACGCCCTTGCGCGCGGCGGAATACTCAGAGGGATTGCGGATTTCGAGATTTCTGATTTCGATATACTGCAGGGAGGAAATAAGCACCGCCTGCGCCTCGCCGTCGCCGTTTATAATCGGCTTAGCACCCTTGCCGTAGCTGTCGATAATAAAATACTTACCTGCCGTTCCCGAAGAACGCGGAACGAGCATTTGGTCAAAGACGCTGCCGCATTTAAGCATTATTTTCGTTCCCGGCTCAAAGGTGCGGTTATTAACATTGTCAAGCGTCTTCCAGGCAGAGCGCTCGGTCCTGCCGTCATTTTCGTCATCACCGTTCTCGCTGTCCACATAATAAAGAGCGTATCCGCTTTCTTCCCTACGTGCACCGTTGAACACAGCTGCCTGTTTTACAGTTAAATCTACGTCGGCATTGTCGGTACGTATTACCGCTTCAGAGGAAGTGTCCGACTCTGATGATTTTGAGGAATCTGTATTTTCGCGGTCTGTGCTTGTATTATCCGATGAAGTCGCTTGTGATGAGGAATCCGTCGCGGTATTATTCGCCTTTGTTCTGCGTGTTACGGTGGTAGTTGTTACCTTAACACATCCCGCAAGAGCGATAAGTATACATACGGATAAAAGAATTGCCGTTATTCGTTTCATTGTTTATCTTTCCCCCTAACCGATTTCAGCTGCAAGTTTTTTCAATTTTTCGGTGTTTTGTCTCACCGCTTGTTTTTTCGCCGCCTGCTCTATATAATCCGAAAAGCATTTTTCCCTATAAAGATATTTCAGCTTTGCATGAATATCTGCGTACGGTTTAAAGCTGCCGTCGGCATTGCGAAAGAGAGGATCACTGTTTTTAATTTGATTGTAATACTGCTTAAGCTTTACATCGTCCTCTTTTATAATGCCTTCGTTTTCCAATTTCTCGCGCAAAGCAATTTGTAAGTTGCTTTTAAGATAATCGTAATACGAAACGACAGTGTATTCCGTAACACCGTAAACCGGCTCGCCGTTTTTAAGCTTTTTCGCGCGCGCGGCGTTTTCGGCGTTCATTTGCTTTATAATTTTTTCATAGCTCAGCTTTTCGCAAAGCCCGCGCTCTTCACATTCGGCAAATAACGCTCTGTCGTTTTTTAGGTTCTCAACCGCAATTTCCAATAAATACTCAGCCGGAGTAATTCCGTTCTGCTCGGTTTCCCAAAAATCCTTATCGGCACTTGATAACGCATCGGATGTAAACCTTAAAATTACGTCTGAGCGGGAGGCTTTCATATAAAATTCCAACTCATCCTTTGAAACGGAGTCATTGTTGATTGTAAGATAAGCGTTTTTCGTTTCAAGCATTTTAGCACCCGCGACGGCAGCGCCCGATAAAACTGCGAGAGAAACGCAAATTATTATTACGATTCTGATTTTTTTCATCCGGCGCACCGCCCTTTCTTATAAGTTCAAGGCTACTTTATTTTTAATTCTCTGACTTTCTTTTTGTAAAGCAGAATTAAGACAGCAATTACTCCGCCGACTACCAAAACATCCGCACCGATAATTATTCCGGTAATCTTCCAGTCGATCTCGCGTTTAACATCCGTTTTTACATCCACAACGGTATCATCAGACGGAGAGTTTCCGTTATTCCCGGGATTGCTTTCCGTTGCCGTGCCGTTGTTTTCAGAGGCGGTAACGGACGCGGTACTTGATGTATTATCGGCAGAGGAAGTACCGTTCGGCTTCTGCGAGGTTGTATTTCCGCCGCCGTTATTTACGGAAGAAGTGCCTGTGCTGCTGCCGGATGTGCTTCCGCCCGACTGCGGAGCGGTATATTCGTTTACAAGCAAATACCCCAGCGCACATGCCCAGTTTTCATAACGCGGCTTCCAAAAGTTCTTCGCACTGTCATAATCCGCGCCGTTTAAAAAACGGATGCGCAAATATCTGGCGTTGGTCGGAATATTTTTCCCGCGGAAATAGCAGTAGGTCGAACCCTCTGCGGCGGGCATATCGCGCATATCCTTGTAATTAAAAGTTTTCCATCCGCCGGTTGCGGTATTTGAATAGGCTATTTCAAGCGGAGGATTTTCCTCCATACCCCAGGCTCCCGCCCAGTTTCCTGCACCTGCGATTCCCATAAATTCAAAGTCCTTAAAGCCGTTTTTAAATTCGTAAATCAGCTCCAGCTCACAGGCAACATAGTTTTTCATAAGGGTATGCGTGCGGGAGTAGTCGTTGCCGAAAACCTCTTTAAACAGCTTCATTGTTTTATTGGTTTTAAAGGCGGCAAGCGCGCGCTTATCGGAATTCGCCCCGAAAACACCGCCGTTTGCCTTAACCTGTGCCTCAGTTACATCGTAATTTGCGGG
The DNA here is from genome assembly GCA_900549755.1 of uncultured Oscillospiraceae bacterium. Taxonomy (GTDB): domain Bacteria; phylum Bacillota; class Clostridia; order Oscillospirales; family Acutalibacteraceae; genus UBA737. The sequence goes on along the minus strand of URPQ01000022.1, from coordinate 11,016 downwards.
AGGAATTGTTTTTACGCTGTAAGCCTTGGGAAACGCCGAATCCTCCATGGGGTCTAAAAACTTTTTGGTTTGTGCCGCCGCAGAAACGCCGAATGCGGGTAATAATGCCGTAAGCATTGCCGCCGCACACAATAATGCCGAAATTTTGCAAGCAAATTTTTTCATCTTTCTTTCCCCTTTTTCATTTTAAAGGTAAGTACCGCCAGCATAGCAATTGAAGCAAGATTGAGTATTACGGGAAGCGCATTGCTCTTTTCCCCCGTCGTCGGCAATCCGTTCGCAGCCGTTGCATTTACGATATTCTTTTCACAAAGCATATACTCGCCGCCGCTTCTTATAAGCAGGGTCACGGCGTTATTGCGCACAGCGCTGTAATCCGACTGCAGGGTAAATCTGCCGTTTACCGCGAAATTGTAAAGCTCGTTTTTATCGGTAGCAAACAGGCTGTTTTTACCGTTAAGCATTACAATAAGATACGAAGTAACGCGATTTTCCTTATTCATTCCGTAAAAAAGCTTTTTTGCAGCTCCCAGTGCTTTTTTCTGAGCTGCAGTAAGCTTCGGCTCAGCGGAAGAAAGCGCCGTATCAAACGGGGCAGCTGTGTCGGTCAGGTCTTTACTTTGCAAAACTATGCTGTAAATCAGCTCGTTTTCCTTATCATCGTAAATATTAACCCTTATATCGCAATCGTTATTCTTTGCCGCGGCGAGCAATTCCGCTGGCAGCTTTTGCGCGGCGGTAAGATTGATTTCAATAAGAGACGAAGGATTCTCCGAAATATGCGACAGTATCATATCGAGCGGAAGTTCTTCCGTGTATATTCCGTTTGCAAGCGCCAGTGCATAATAGCTGTTTTCCGCGTTTACAAGCGCGGCGTATTCCGTTACAAGCGAGCGCTGATAACTGTTGAGCGCTTCATATGCCGAACGCGCCGTCTTAATTGCTTCAAGGCTTTTAAGGGTTACATTTCCTATGGCGCGTATCTTTTCATCAACTGCCGCCGCAGCCTCTTCGTCGGCTTTAATCTTATCTGTATCCTCATATCCCGGATATTTCTTCCCTGCGGCATTAAATGCGCAAAGATCCACCTTTAGGCTTTCGCCGTTTGCCGCTTTTTGCGGAACAAATCTTATTCCTGTCACGGTAAGTGAGCCGTTATTTGCAAGCTGCGAAAGCATTTCAATATTATTAAGGTCAATTGCCTGCTCGTTCTTACCCTTTTGCAAAGCTCCGACCTTTACATATTGCACGGCGCCGCCGGAGCGTATTCCGAGCAGTATATCAGCCTCAAATTCGTTATCGGTATTGAGATACAGAGTATTTGCACCCTGCAAATTTATTCTTACCGACGTTCCGTTCGAGGTAATATCGGAAACCTCGGCCGCAATATTTACGGTAGCACACCAATCGTTATCGGTATTTATTTCAACCGTAGCCGCGTTATCCGATATATTTATCTGTTTTTTGCCGTTAAGCCACTTATTAACCTGCTCGGGTTCAAACCATGTCGGCGTAATTTCCCTTACGGTCTCCTGACCGCCGTAGCCGGGGTAATAAGCGTCTTCGGAGTCAAAGAGGAAGCGTTCAACCGTAAAGCATTTTCCCTCGGTTGTGGCAAATTCGAAAATAACGCCTGAAACGGTGAGTTTATTTTCGTCGTCGCTGATTGAAAGCAGCTCCGAATTATCCGAAATATTAAACGAGCCGGAATTTTTACCCGCCGTAAGCGTGCCTACGGGCACTGTGGCGTAACTGCTGTTTGCAGCCCCTATTTTAACCTTCAGGCTTATTTTAAGCTCAAACTGGGTGTCGATTTTATAGAAAAGCTCGGTTTGCTCATCTAAATCTACAAGGCAGTGGAAGTCGCTGTTGTTATGCTGCGTTTCAATGCGTTTGCACCATCCCTTATCAACGCGGGCAGTCCAATATTTATCGGTCGCGTCAAGCGCGAATCTGTCCTGATCGTCGCTGCCGTAGCGCCAGTCCCAGTTATACCAGCAGGTTGTGAGTGTATCCGGCGAAAACCAGTTGGGAATCACCGGCTTTGCATCCTCCGACGGCGCTTTTATAATATTGCTCACCGCAAGACTGCCTGAAATCGACCAATACCCGTTTTCATCAATATAGCGGGCAAAAAGCTCAATGTTTTTCTTAATTGTAACTGCGCCCGAATATGTCTGCCATTCGCCGTGCCTGCCTATCCTGTACTGTGTAAGTTTCGCTGTTTCTGGCACTCCCGAAACGGTTATTTCCACGGCGTCGGTCATTTCCTTTGTGTTTGAGGTAAGGGTCGGCGCCGCAGGCCGCTGCACCGTTTCAAGGTCGACAGCGAAATTCATATCGCCGAAATCCATTGTGCGGAAATAAATATTCTTACCTGTGGGATCATCCTGCGGGATAAGGCGGAAACCGTAAACCGAAATTGAGTTATTTCTGATATACGGTGCCAGCGCCGCAATATCGGAAATTCTGAATTTTTCGTTCACTCTGCCGCTATACAGCTTATCGCTGATTTTTATACCGCTATTCCCCTCGGGGCTGCCCGATACAAGCAGATAAAGCTCGCACGGCACATCCGTATCAAAGCGTGCATAGAAATACGGGTCGGTCTTCAAATCCACCGTATAAGCGGAAGCCATATAGCGCAGATCCTCAAAATCACCCTTGAAGTTGAGCTTTACACCGCCCTTTGAGTCTGCCTCACCGGATATTCGCAACATATCCGAATCGCTCATATTCCAGTCCCAGCTCCACCACGCGGTGGGGGTGTGGTTTAAGATCCAGGATTCCGCGTGCTTTGTAACTGCGGGTACATACGGTTCTTTATTTAAGGAAAGCGTAAACGCGCTTACCTTTACGGTATCGGCGTTTTGAAAGCCCTCGGTTTTAAATCCGAAGCCCGCAATCAGCAGGCTGTTTTCCGAATTGCACATTTTCATAAGCTCTGCGCTTGAGCGCAAATCAAATGATTCTGCCCATTCGCCCTTATCAAGGCTCTTAAGCGGAATAAATGTGCGTGTGTTGTAATCCACCGCTCCGTTTTCAATACGGTAAACCTGCGCATAAAGCGTGATTGGACGTGATATCGTGATATTGTAATTAACCGTATTATATTCGTCCAAGTCAACCGTAAGCCCCGGACCGTTGCAGTCAAGCCTGCCGTTTCCGTTACCGTCCCAGCTCCAGCCGAGCTTGTAAGTCCATCTGTCGGCGGTGCTTTCAATAAACCACGCGTCTCCTGCGTCCGCATAGGAGCGGTTTGAGTTTCCGTCCCACCAGTTATAGTTATTGGCTGATGTAAACCAACGGGAAAATCCGTCAATTTCCTGTGCAACATCACCCTTTACAATTGAAAATGCTGTAACGCCAATCGTATCACCGTAAGCAAAGGATTTTGTATAAAAGCTAAAGCCCTCAATATATATCTTTTTGTCCTCTGTAAGATGTGATATTATTTCACTGTTTTTCAGCAGATCGACGCTGCCGTTTGTCTCCCCCGCCGCAATATCCGCAAGCTTTGTAAACGAGCGGGTATTTCCGTCTTTTGTTCCGTCTTCTTTCAGATTATATGTCTGAACCCAAAGCTCTACGGGCTTTGAAGCATTGACTGAATAATCAACACGGTTTGTTTTATTCAAATCGACTGTGAGTCCCGGACCGTTGCAGTCAAGTCTGGCGCTGCCGCCCTCAACACTCCAGCGGTGATAATACTGCCAATTGCCGTCAGGGTGGTTAATATAAAATCCTCCGTCGGAATTTGTAAGCCCGCTGTAAGAATTTCCGTCCCACCATTTGCCATCGTTTGCCGCGGTGAACCATTGGGAAAAACCGTCGATTTCCTGTGTCTCCTCTGCTTTTCCGGCTGAAAAAGCAGTGACATCAATTGTATCTCCGTATGCAAATGACTTTGTATAAAAACCGAAGCCTGAAATATGTATTTTCTTGTCGGCAGTCAGGCGAGATACAAATTCGCTGTTTTTCAACAAATCTACGCTTTCGGTTGTCTCTCCTGCCGCAATATCCGCAAGCTTTATAAACGAACGGGTATTTTCGTCAGGTGTACCGTCTTTTTTAAGATTATATGTCTGAACCCAAAGCTCTACGGGCTTTGAAGCATTGACTGTATAATCCACCCGATTTATTTCGTTTAAATCCACCGTAAGTCCGGGACCGTTGCAGTCAAGTCTGGCGCTGCCGCCCTCAACACTCCAGCGGTGATAATACTGCCAATTGCCGTCAGGGTGGTTAATATAAAATCCTCCGTCAGGACCGGTCAATCCTTTGTAGGAATTTCCGTCCCACCACTTACTGTCGTTATCGGCGGAAAACCAGCGGCTAAAAAAATCCGTACTTTCCGCCTTAGCTTTTACAGCCGATAAGCTGCTGAACGTGCAGCCGGCTATAACGCAGCAAAGGCACAGGGCAAGTGCGCGTTTAAAAAATACTGCCTGTTTGCTCATTTTCGTTTCCTCCGGTTCGTTTTATTATAAGGTATTTGCTTTTATCAAACGGTACAGCTTTGAGAGAAGAAAAAGAAGTATCGTTTAAATTTTCATATCCGTAACTGCCGCCGAAGCTGTTACCCGTAAACCTCGGCGGAGTATTGAAAAATCGGTTCTCACCGTCGGTATTCATATAAATATAATTATCTGAAACCGTTACATTTTCAGGCCCGCCGCCTCTCTCGCCCCACTGATATGTTCCGATCAAACGCGTATGAATATTTTTTTCAACCGAGACGCGGTTATTTGAAATTTTTATATTCTTAATCGGTCCCGAAAGCGTGAATATCTGCCCTGAATCGTCAATGCTGATATTTCGTTCTACGGTAATTCCGTTGTTGTAACCGCCGATATCGCCCGAAGTGCAAAGCAATATAAACCCGCCGTCGTTGTGATGGCTTAGATTATCGGCAACAACCGTATCGGTGCAGTTTATATCTACATCATAGCCCTGACCGTCTCCCGCGATCAACACGCAGCCGAAGGCTTCGTTTTCGCGCATTACCGCATTTTGCGAATTGTGCGGCCAAATTCCGGCATACGGCGTGTTCCCCGCAAAGCAGCACATTGCCACGGTATTGTGTTCGATAATCGGGCTTTCAGCACAGGACTGAAAAATTCCGTCGCCTCCGCAGCGGGCAATATAGTTATCCGTAATGCGGATATTATGTGACGGTGTATACGGCAGGTCTGTCCAGTCAATACCCACCCTGTAACTGTAGGCAGAGGAAAATGTAATTCCCTGCGCTCCTGTATCACACACGGTGCAGCCGGTAATCGTCACGCCGTCATAGCTTACCGGTGAGTCGGCGGGATCGCACCAAACTATTATTCCACCCGCCTCTCTTCCGAAGGAAGTTGTTATATTATGTACATAAAGATTTTTAATGGTAATTCCGCGATATTCTCCGCCATTTTCTCCGCAGCATACGAAAACTCCGCGGCGAGGCGTATATATATCTGAAGTAACATTTATAATTTCAAGATTGCTCACTTCAATATATGAAAGGTTTCTTATCTCAACCGCATTTTCCGCCCCGTTACCGTTAATTATAGGTAAAGGTCCTTCTCCGTAGGAGGTGATGCGAACAGGCTTATCTTTCGTGCCGCCGTTTTTCGGCTTTAGCGTTCCCGTAAAAATACTGCCGCTTTTTAAAGCCACCGTCGTTCCCGGAAGAAGCTCTGACTCATTTATCCTTTCCAACGTTGCAAAGGCGGTTGCAGGCGTCAGCCCGTCGTTTCGGTCATCGCCGTTTACGGCGTCTGCAAAATACATTTTCTTCACCTCCTGATTTTTACAATATCATCATATTACATAAACCTTAAACTTTCAATCCGCTATTTTCTTCCAGTATACCGTTTTCCGCATTTTTAAATCGGAAATATGCGTAATATACCGTTTTCCGCATTGTTTGTGCCGTTTAAAATATTTTGCGAATATTTGCTATTGCAAGGTAAAATGTTTTTTGCTATTATACATTTAAAGATTTTTAAGGGGTGGTTTATATGAACATCACAACCTATTGGGTTTCTTCATTGGAAAAGGTTTTCCCCGAGCAATCGCTTGCCGGGCGTGAATTTTTGTGCGGCTCCGCACTTCGCGGTGAACGCTTTAATGTTCAGCTTGCTTTTCGCGCCGACGACGGCTTGCGTGATGATTTTTTTGTTGAATGGGAAAGTGATTTAAAAGAAAACATACGCTGCTATCAGGTGCAAAGCGTACCGGTACGCCTTGTTAAGTATAAATGGGCGGACGATGATTTTCTTTCGGATAAACCGGGGCTTTACCCCGATCTGCTTGAAATATGCAGCGGCAGAGCCGAATACTCGCCCGGTTTTTCGAGCTGCCTGTGGTTTGAAATAACCGTACCCGAAAACGCAGTGGCAGGCGAACATAAGCTGTGCGTTACATTAAAAAACGAAGCCGAGCCCGAATGTGCGGCAGAGACAAGCTTTTCATTAAATGTAATTCCCGCCGCCCTGCCGCCGCAGCGGCTCATACATACCGAATGGTTTCACTGTGACAGCCTTGCGGTATATTACGGAACGGAGGTTTTCAGCGAACGGCACTGGGAAATAATAGGCAATTATATCCGTCAGGCTGCGTATTACGGCGTCAATATGCTGCTCACTCCGCTTTTTACTCCCCCGCTCGATACTGCCGTCGGCTCAGAAAGACCCACCGTCCAGCTTGTTGATATTTATTATTCAAAAGACGGTTATTCATTTGATTTTTCAAAGCTTGAACGTTATATAAAAATCGCACTGGACTGCGGAATTAAATATTTTGAATTTCCGCACCTTTTCACACAATGGGGCAGCGAGCATGCGCCCAAAATCATCGTAACGGAAAACGGCAGATCATACCGTCGATTCGGCTGGGAAACAAACGCCGATTCAGCCGAATACGCCGAATTTTTACAGAGCTTTCTGCCGGCGGTAAAATCATTTATGAAAGAAAAAAAGCTTTTGGATAACTGTCTTTTTCATATATCCGATGAGCCTGACGAAAAGCACATCGAAAGCTACCGAAAAGCGGTGCAGACCGTTCTTCCGCTGCTCAAGGGCTGCAAAACCATAGATGCGCTTTCGGAATATTCGTTTTACAGCGATGGCTTGGTTGAAACCCCGGTGCCCGATAACGAGCACGCCGAGGAGTTTTACCGCAAGGGAGTATCCGAGCGGTGGGTCTACTACTGCTGCGGTCAGTTAAACCGCGTCTGCAACCGAATGATCGCAATGCCCTCTTACCGTAACCGAGCATTGGGGCTTCAGCTTTTCCGCTATCAAATTTCAGGATTCTTGCATTGGGGCTATAATTTTTGGTTTAACTACCTTTCGAGAAAACCCATTAACCCGTTTTTCACAACCGACGCCGGGCAAAATTTCCCCGCCGGCGACCCGTTTTTGGTTTATCCCGGAAATGACGGAAAACCGATGCCCTCAATCCGTCAGCTTGTATTGTTTGACGCATTGCAGGATCTGCGCGCGCTGCAGCTTTTAGCCGAAGCAGAGGGTTTTGAAAAAACCGCGGAATGGTTAGACGGCAAAATCGGTTATAAAATTTCTTTCACCGATTACCCGCGCAGCACAAAGGATTTTTATGAGCTGCGAGAAGCCGTAAACCGCCGTATTTGCGACATTATTTGATAACAGTTGTTACCAAACATATGCTTTTTTGTATATTGTGCGAAAATGAACGATTGAAATTTCTTTTATTGCTGTAATATACTGTGTTCAGCACAAAAAGTTCAGCAAAAGGAGATTGATTTTCATGACACGATTTAAAAAAGCATGCGCATTTCTTACGGCACTGGCTGTAACGGCGGTTTCGCTGTTTATCCCGACATTCGGCGCAGCAGCCGAAGGAGCGGGAGATCTTGTTCCGGATTGGTTTAATGAGGATCAGCGCACAACCTGGTGGGCGACCGACGATTTTCCCGGTGAAGATAACTGGCGGTTCAACATTACCGTATCGGACGGAGTTTGGACATACACGCAGCACAGCAATAAGGATGATTATGGCCATGCACAGAGCAGCGGTACACAATACGATCTTGATTTATCGGTAAACCCATATCTTAATTTTGTTACCGAAATGGTAGGCGAAAGCGCTTATATCAGTCTGCGCTGCCGCGATGAAACAGACGGAATGAAAACCCTTAAAGTTGCCTTAATTCAGGCGGGAAAGCAAACCGTAAGCGTTGACCTTACTCAGAACTATGACATTATGAAAGCGGCGGGAGCGGATAAAAAGCTGCATTTATACGGCGTTGTATTTACAACGGATAAATTCGGCAAAAATGAATCGCTTTCGTTTACAAATTTCCGTTTCACTTCACAAAAGGAAACAAATAAAAATGACCGCTACTGGCTTGACCCTGTTGCCGACAGCAATTGGTATAACTGGGACAAAGGCCCCCATTCCGGCAGATTTGAGGTTTTTCATAACCCGAGCGGCTTTTTACAGTTGAAGCTCAGATGGAACGGCAGCGACATGAAGCGTTTAAATAACCAATATTCCACTAAGCTTATTGACCTTAACACCTTCACCCGTATGCATTACGCAACTCCGTATATGGAAAATCAGGTCGGAGTTTATTTTATAATTATGCCCTTTAACAGCGACGACAGTATAAACTGGAACGGGAAAAAAACCGTTAAGGTCGGCACGATTCCCGGAGGCGGAGCCGGAGAGGGATATTTTGATTTAATCGGCAACGCAGAGCTTTTATCGCTTGCAAGCAGCGGCAAAAAACTTTACATCAAGGGTGTTGAATTAGATATTTCCACTTGGGGCACGGGGGATGTAAATATCAGAGACCTTTCTTTCCGTATGCCCGAAGAAATTGCCGCCGACTGCAATTTCACCACCGCCGGCACACGCATTTCATCAAACAACGAAAACAATACGTTTACGGTAAGCGCAGCGGCAAATTATAGCGGAACCAACGCCGTTAAATATCAATGGTATGTTGACGGCGTACTCAAAGAAAACGAAACGGGAGCTAACATTACGCTTGATAACAGCACAGTCGGCAGTCACACCGTGCGTTCGGTGGTTACGGTAGGCGATATTCCCTATTTCAACACAAAATTCTTTGAATCGGAAACATATACCTACGGAAAATATATTGCGGGCAATGTTTCAATGAGCGGAGAACTCGGTGCGGAAGACCTCACCGTTTTAAGAAAAAATATGCTGGGCGTAAATTCGTTTGGCGAGCTGCAAACACTCGCAGCCGATATGAACAATGACAACGAGATCGACATAATAGACCTTATCAGCCTGAAAAAAGCGCTCGCTAAATAAAACAAGGGGCTGCCGCAAGTGAGAAAATCACAAGCGGCAGCCCTATTTTTTATTCCTACCGTTTCAGGCTATTTATGTTACCGACCATACAAACCGTTCTGTATTGTTGCGCTGTGTGTACAGTAGATTTGCTTAACGGCAGATGCGAGAACCCCGAAAACGCCGTGTTTTCAAGGCTTTTCGCACCCGTTCGCATCGAAAACGCAGTAAAAATCCGAGTCCGAAAGTCTCCTCCGATTTCGCCGAGTTCTAACGGATTTTCGGAAAAACCTATTAGAATTATTGATAGAACCGAGCGATTTTTCGCCCCAAAATCACGCTTTTGGCAGTGCGTGAAAAGCACCGGTTATGCCGAACCGCACCAAAAGTTGTGTAGGCAAATGCTGTGCGAGGAACGGGAAAAGCAGGACCTGTACCGCCGTATGTTCAAGGGCAGCTACAACCGCAAATACGACGATTATATGCTCGGTCTTCCGTTATCTGCGCAATACAAGTCTTACACTATATCATAAGCTCCCGCGTTCTCAACTCTCCGCCTTCGGGGCCGCTATTTTATCGTCTCGCTGTTATTTATGACCGAGGCGGAGTAAAGGAACAGCACGTCGGAGACCCCGGAAAAATCAACGAGCTTCGAAAGGGCCGAGGGCGAGATATAGCGGATATCGACGAGCGTTATCTCGGAATACCCTGCTGCAAGAAGCGGAGCTATACTGCTGCCGAACGAATCACGAAAAATGACGAGTCTGCGTTCACGCACGACGTTTGGGTTTGTGATTGTGATGATCGAACGCGCACCGCCGAGAAACATCTCGTATGGATCGCGTCCGCCTGCCGCCTTGAGGTCATAAACCGGTATCTCGGACTTTATTTCGGCGTTATACACCTTCAGGCTGCGTATCACGGCGTTGTCAAGATACCGCAAGGGCTCCGGTGCGTGCGGCAACGCCGACTGACCGTAGTAGACGCCGTAAAAGGGAACGCCCGCGTCATGCTTTTCACACTGTCCTATCCGCTCCGCGCCCATTTTATCCGCAATTTCGTCGGCAACCGTCAGGATTCTTTCCTGCCGCCAATGAGAATCGGTGTAATAGAAATCGTCGGCTGAAAGAAGAGCTGAAATGTCAATATATTCCGCTTGCGAAAATCCGCTTCGCAGACGCTTGACAAGTGCTTCGTAATCCTTGTCGGGATAGCCGTTTTGCGACGCGATGAAGGTGTTTTTGTCCGGAATCACCGAGAGATATGTTTTTGCGCCGGATTTTTTTAAATATTCGTCATATACGAGCCGAAAACGCTGTGCGGCACGATTGACCGAGTCGAAATCCGTCGGAAAATCCAGCTTTGAGAGGTGCTCTCCAACGGAATAAAGTCCGTTGTTATCCTTTTGCATAAACACCTTTGCATTTGCGGCTGCTTTGAGTGTTCGAAAGCCGTCCCGCAGCGGAAACTGGTCGAGCATATAGTTTTCAAAGTCGTTCATAAAGCTGCCGCTTGCAACCGATGAAAAGGACAGCGCAGGGCTTTTCGCAAGATGCCGTCTTTCGACTGTCGATTCATCGGCATCGGGCAAAATCCAAAACAAAGCAGCAAAAACCGCAATGAAACCAAGTGACAAAACCAATGTAAGTATTTGTTGGGGTTTCTTCATAATAATCACCATTTCTTTCTAAGACACAAAATGCGATAAAAATCACTGAAATG
>URPQ01000021.1 GCA_900549755.1 uncultured Oscillospiraceae bacterium | reverse complement strand
TAGTTTTAATTCCTCTGCCGTATGTTCATTAGGGTGATGGTGCGGTCGGTGTGATTTGTCTGCTAATGATTGCAGCGCGGGGATTAAGCCGAACAGGCTTGATACTCAGCCGATTTCGGTGTTTATTACGGAGTTAATTCTATTCACGGTGCTGTCGTCACGGCGGTCGGTCACATATACCGTTTTGACAGCGGTGGAGGAAAGCACCGAATAAAATTCGCGGAAAATTTCGGGCAGCGAATGGTTTTTGCAATTCACCTTCACGGCTGACGGCAGGTGCGTGTCGGAAATGAGTCTTAAAATACTTTTATCACCGAAAAGCTCGCCGACAAAAAGCCGAGCAGCTTCCTTTTCCGCCTTTTCGGAGACAAAAAGCGTATCTGCACGGATTATGAGATTTATGCTTTCGTTCTCATGAGCGGCGATGCCGGGCGAAAAAACAAGCTTGGAGGATAACGGCATATCCTGCTGAATTTTAATTATATCAAGGTAGGAGCAGAGTATTCCCGCTGTATTTCCCGATACGAAGGCGTCGGTCGGCTTATCGTTTTTCTTTAAAATCCCGCTTTCCGCCATTTTCCCGAGCCGTTCGGCAGCCTGCCGAAAAGGCGCTTCCGACAGGCTGCCGCTGCCTATATCATCCGCTGCGCCGCCGCAGGAAAGATAAAGCGGAGCTATTATTCCCCAGTAAAGACTTTCGTTATCGCCGCAGAGCATCGGGCTTTCCTTTACAAAATCCGATGAAACCGCCTGATCTAAGCGGCAGGGAACATCGGCATTTTCACGCAGATAGGGCAGCTTGTCAAGCCAAATACCGTCGGTTTCCAAAAACAGCGGCAGACCGATTACCTTGCCGTTATAAAGAAAAAGCAGTTCTTTAATAAAATTATCGGTATTTACAAAGCCGTCAAGCGCCGCAAGGTTTTTTGCCGATTCATCGCTCATGCGGTCGGCAATTAAAATATCGGCGTCGCTTTCGTTTTCGGCAAAGCCGATATTTATATCGGGATAAACCGAATTAAAGCTGCGGGCGGCTCTTTCTATTGCGCTGCGATAATATGAATCGCAGTATATTTTAAGCGATGCGCTTACTGCTTTTTCGCTGCCGGTGCATATTCCGCTGCCGTCTGTGCCCTTACAGCCGCAGGAAAGCAGCAAAAGGGCAGGTAAAATGCAGGCAAGAGCTTTTTTTACGGCAGGGAAAAGCTTAAACACTGTCTTTTCCTCCGCTTTTTCTGTATGCAATCGGTTGGACGCCGGTTTTCTCCTTGAATATTCTGCTGAAATATTTTGTATTGTCAAAGCCGACCATATCGCTTATTCTGCCGACGGAAAAGCCTGTGCTCACAAGCAGCTGCTTTGCGCGGTCAATACGGATATCAAGCAGATAATCACTGTAGTTTTTGCCTGTTTTCTGCTTAAAAACACGGCTTATATAGCTTGAGTTAGAGTAAAATTTTTCGCCCAGAGAGGAAAGCGTTATATTCTGCGCGTAGTTTTCTTCAAGATATTTTACAATTTTCTGAACAAGCTGTGAGGAATTGTGGTTCTCATATTCCTCAAACGACGCGTCAATATATTCGTTAAGCGCCGTAAATATCAGGTCTGAGCCGTTTCCCGCTTCAAATTCCGGTGACGGCACCGAAAGTGCGGACAACTGCTCGCGGCACGCCCGTGTGAGCGCGTCGGAAAGCTTTCGGCTTACCTCATAAACCGCGGCCTTATCGGTTTCGGATTTTAAGCCCTCAAATATATTTTTTAATATTTCGCGGCATTTTAGGGAATTTTTTTCCTCGATTGCCTGCGTAAGCTTAAGCTCGCTGCCGAGCGGATAGGCAAGCGGTCGGCTGCCTGAAAGCTTTTGCTTTATGCGGTTTAGGGTATCACGCAGCTCGTCAGGCGATACCGGCTTTAAAAGGAAATCGAAAACGCCGATTTTTATTGCCTGCTTTGCAAATTCAAATTCATCATAGCCTGTGAGAATAACCGTCTCTGCCGACGGCAGGGCTTTTTTTATTTCGGACGCCAGCGTTATGCCGTCGCAAAAAGGCATTTTCAAATCGGTTATTATAATATCGGGCTTGAGCGACAGAATAAGCGGCAACGCGTCGCGCCCGTTTTCCGCTTCACCTGTAATTGTAAAGCCGTTGCTTTCCCAGTCGAAAAGCTTTTTCATGCCGTTTCTTATAATGCTTTCATCGTCCACAAGAAATACCGTTAGCTTTCTTTCGGGCATAAATTTCAGTCCTCCTTTTTAGGCTTTTTAAACTGATAGACCGCGCTTGAATCAAGGGACGCGGGAATCGTGAAGGAAACCGACATTCCCTCGTTTTCACGGCTTTGTATTATAAGACCGCGGTTATCCGAGAAATACAGCCGCAGCCGCTCATTAACATTGTAAAGCCCGATTCCGTGCTCGGCGGGCATATCGCGGCGGCTGAGCTTTTCGGCAAGCCTGTCAAGCTCGTCGATTGTCATTCCTCTGCCGTTATCCGCTACGGTGAAGCTTATATCCCGTCCCTCTTTTTTGATTGTTACGGAAATTACAAGCTTGTGCGAAATATCCTTAAAGCCGTGTGAAAAGCAGTTTTCGAGTATCGGCTGCAAAAGAATTTTAGGCATATAGCAGCTGAGCGCCTCTTCGTCGATATCGTAAACGATTTCAAGCTTTTCCTGCAGCCGCAGCTGCTGCAGCGATAGATAATTCTTTATCTGCGAAAGCTCCTCCTTAACGGTTACGGGCTTATCGCTGTTGCGGATGTGATACCTGAAAAGGGCAGACAGATTGAGCAGCGCCTCGGCAATGTCGTTTTTATCGTCGAGCACCGCCATCATTCTTATAGTGTCCAGCGAATTATAAAGAAAATGCGGATTTATCTGACTTTGCAGCATTCGGTATTTAGCCTCGGTCTCGCGTTTTTCCGATTCGGAAACGGCATATATGAGGTTGTTGAGCTCGCCCGCCAGACTGTTGAAATTATCGAAAAGGTCGCCGAATTCATCTTTTCGTTTCTGTGAAATGCGGGTTTCAAGGTCGCCGCCGCTTAACTGCTTCATGGAAAGCTGAAGCACCTTTATGGGTCTTGTGAAATAGAACGATACCGCGGCGGTTATGATTATTATGACCGCGGCGCATATAAGGCTTAAGGTCACAAGGCGATTAAGCAGTGTCTGCGCGCTTGCGGTGATGAAATTATAGGGCACTGCCGCCACAACCGACCAGCCCGTATTCGCAACGGCGCTGCTCACAGGCAGATATTCTTTCCCGTTTATTTCGGTTTTTCCGTGCGATTTCATATTGCTTAAAAGTGATTTGGATATGCCGTCAGATGAATCCGTGGTGTAAACCGGCTTATTTTCGCTGTCAAAAATATAAAGGATAGTACCCTTGCCGAAATTGCTCGCCGCGCATATATCTGCAAATGCCGAAACCGGGCATTCCGAAATCACATAGCCGGTATACATATTAAGCCCCGTGCTGTTTTCAAAGGAAACATCAAGATGTCTGCAGGCAACCGAGAAAACACGGGCATCGGCGGAAAATTCATAGCTTGAGGTTCTCACGGGCAGAAGCACCGTGTCCCCCGTTGAGCTTCTGAGCGGTGCGTAATAATCCTCGTCTATCGAAAAGGCGGGGCGGTCGAACTTGCCGTCGGTATAGGATATCGACTCTCCGTCAAGCGAGGTCACTATCAGCGAATACATATCCTCATTTGTGCGGGCTACCAGCTCAAGCGCCTCACGCGCCCGCTGCTCAAGAAGCGCCACGGCGGCGGGGTCTGTTTCAAATTCGGTGAATTTGTTGCGAAGATATTCGGGCACGGCGGCGGTATTGTCTACCATGCGGGTTGTCTGGTCAACGCGCGATATATATTCCGAAAAAATCATCGCTATCTGCTTTGTCATTTGGGTATAGGTCTCCGACGCCTCGTTTTCAAGCGCGGTATTGCTTGAACGAACCGTGAAAAATCCGAAAATTATTATAGGTATCAAAACCGCTGTCAAAAATACCGACAAAAGCTTTGTCCTTATAGTGACCTTCCCCGAAAAGCTATGATTTCTCATATTCACCTCTTGAACGAATCAATTTCGTTCATTATAACGATAAATTGTTAACGTAATGTTAACAAAGCTGATATTTTACGCCGCCGAAGTCCTTTATTCGAAAGTAGTAAAAAAAAGTAACCATAATGTAAAAAAATTGTGACGACAGTTTATTGTGCTTAATGTATAATAATAATAAAGAAATAAAAGGGATGTGTGTTATTTTGACTAACGGAATCATCGGCTTGAGGAAGAGAATAACGGCGACAGTCTTAAGCTTGGTTATTGCCTTCGGCTCACTGCCCGTTATTTCTGCTTTTGCGGAATCCGATGAAGCTTTCAAGGGCTTTTCCTACTGGAGTGTTTCCGGCGGCGAACTTTCCGCTGTTTCGGGAATAAGCGGCTACGGTGCCGGTATCTCCCAAAATTCGGGAAATGCCGCAAAGCTTACTTCGGAGCTTATATCGGTGAAGTCCGGCAGGAAATACAAGGCCGGAGTTTCTGTTTCCTCGTCCGCCGCAAACGCGGATGCCGAGCTGACGGTAGCTTTCTTCGGTGACGAAGAGGGCGAAAACGCCGTCGGTGAGACATTAAGCCTTGAAAAAAGCAGCCCGACAGCCGATTTCGGCGAAATAAGCGGCGATTTCACGCCGCCCGAGGGCGCAGCCTATGCAAGGCTCATTGTAAGCCTCGGTGAAAACGGCAAATCCGGCGATGAATACAAGCTTGATAACGCCTACCTGTATATATACGGTACCGCGGCTCCGATATATACGGATGAAGCGGTGCCCGGCTACTCGGCGGGAGAGTGGGCAAGATATCCCGACGGCAACGGTAAGAAATGGGAAAACACCGCATCGCGTTATATTGAAACGGTGGACGACGGCTGCGGCGGCGACGGCGCACTGCATATTGTAAACACCGGAATAGAGGGCGATATGTGGCTGACTGTCGTACCGGACAGCGTTCCTGCGGGAAGCTATACGGTTCGGATGAAGGTCAAGGGCAGCGTCACGGCGCCGGGTCAGACCTTCCGCTTTGCAGATTCCGCTCATATCGACAGCGGCGTCGGCAATCTGTTTGCTAACCGTGTAAGCTATGATGACTGGACTGATTTTTCCTACGATTACGAATCAGACGGCACAAACAGGTTTTTCTTTGTTTTCAGTCAGTATAACGGTTTATCGGACGTATATATAGATTCGCTTAAGGTCGTTAATAAGGAAACCGGTAAGGATATTTTAAACGGCAAGGGCGATTTTCGTCTTGACGGCGGGTACAATCTTGTTGTATCAAACAATTTGGCTAGAAACGGCGATTTTGAGGATATTGTTTATACATATTTATCCCCCGATAAATTCAACGGTAATTTTGACGGCGCTGAGGTTAAGGAGGAACCGCTTAAATGGACGCTTAACGATAACTATACGGGCGATACGCTCGTGCTGTCGAGCGATTCGTCCCACGGCGGCGTGCTTGAGATGACAAAGGGTGCGTCCGCCTCGGCAGGCGCGGGCTGGGTAACTCTTGCGAGCCCGAATATCTCGGTCGAGCAAGGAACAAAATACCGCTTTTCCGCAGATTTAAAGGGAATCGGCAGTAATCCCTACTATATTATAACGGCATACTGGTTCTTTGATAACGGAACGGCGCCCGTACAGGTAAAGCCCGCGGGCGGCGAGGGTAATTTATCTGACGGCTGGAACACGGTTGCCGCCGACCTTGAAGCGCCGCAGAACGCCAAGGAAATTCAGCTGCGAATCGTTTTTCAAGGGGCTGCGGGCGATAAAATGCTCTTTGATAACGCCTCGCTTTGTCCGCTCGGTATGTCCGCGTCACTCGACGGTTGGCAGGAGGCGGGCTATTCAAGCCCCGATCCCGAAAGCTGCTATGTAAGGCTCGAGGATAACGGCAATGCGGACGCGGGCTCTGTGCATATTTATCAGGACTATGAAAAAAATACCGCCCGCGCAAGAGCGGGAATTTCATATATGCTGAAAGGTCTTGAAAACGGCAAGACCTATGTTATGGAGCTGTGGCTCAAGGGTGCGACTCAGACAGCGGGCGACCCGCTAGCGGCAGAGCTTTACTGGGGGCTCGGCAATTGGGAAAAATCAGGTGACGGCGGACTTTTGTTCGATAATGTAAATTATTCCAAATGGACGAAAATGACTTACAGGTTCACAGTGACAGATGCCAAGGACGCACCGCTGTGTATATCTCCCGGCGGCTACGCCGGAGTTGACTGCTATATTGATAATATATCGGTTTATGACGAGAGCGATATTGCGCAGACAAACCTTATAACCAACAGCGGTTTCTACTCATATTCGGAACCCGATACCTCGCGGCAGTTAATTCAAAACGGCGATTTTGAAAATATGCGCGTGCTGTCTGCCCCCGGTTGGAGCTTCTCGGGCAAGACCGATTACGATAAGGCTTCGTCGGTTATTTCTCTCGGAGATAATTCCGCGGCGGTTTCCTACCGCTACAAATGTCGAGGGCGGGCAGATTTTCCGCACAGCGGTAAACGGCAGCGGCGGAAGGCTTAAAATAACCTTTGATACCGGCAAGGAATGTGAGCCTGAAAGCTCGGGCGGCATATTTATTGTGCCGGACGGCGCAAAATATATGCGTGTTTCATATATATCGGAAAGCAGCGCAACGCTTAAAGGTATTACGCTTACATTGCTTGAAAACCCCGAAAATTATGATTTCGAAATTAAAAACCCCGAAAACGATATGCCGCTTAACTGGCAGTATTACTGCGGTGAAACGGATTCGGGCAGCTATTCGCTTAAATATGCCGCGAATGACGGCGTGAACGGCAGCGGTGCAATGCGCCTGACTGCAGAAAAAGACAATGATGGCTTTGCTGTGGCTTACGGCAAGCGCATGAGCGCACAAGCAAACGGCGTTTATCGCGTTACCTTCCAAGGAAAATACTCGGGGGACGAAATAAGCGTTTACCCGTATATCAGAACCTATAATAAAAAGGGCAACGATACAACGGAGACATCGTCCTATAACTGGCTGACCGCCGCAAATTCGCAGAATAACGACGGCGAATGGCACAGCTATACCGCCGATTTCACGGCGGGCGGCGACACTGCATTTTATGAGGTGCGCTTTGAGGTGCGCGCAAAAACGGCGGGAGCAAAGTTTTTGTTCGATAATAATTCGGTTGTTTATTTGGGTGATTCGACCGACCCGAACCTCGATTTTGAGTCGGGTGAAAACGGCGAAAAGGTATTCAACTGGAATATGTATGAGCGCCGCGAGAACCCGAACAAGCCCGGTGAATTTGAAGAGGGCAGCTTTGGGGCGTACACCGCGGTAAAGGCGGAGGGCGCATCAAAGGACGGCAGCGCCGCGGTGCATATAAGCAAGCCGCAGGCAGGCGATGTTCAGCTTTATCTGCAAAGCATTATGCTTGAGGTCGGCGGCAATACCGATTATCTTTTAAGCTATGACGCAATGGCGCAGGGCAACAAGAAGGGCTCGCTGCAGATTTGCGTCAGGCAGTATAAAAACGCTTACGGCGATAATGTCAAGGATGAAGCCGAGGCATTCAAATGGGTGACCGACGCATACGAATACGGCTCGTTTGACTGGAAGAGCTGCGGCGGTGCTTTTAAAACCGCAAAGGACGCGAAGTTCGTTAAGATATGGCTGGTTTCAAACACCTCGGACGCGATGGATATGTATATCGATAATGTGGCGCTCACAAAAACCGAGAGCATTGACGACCCGAACCTCGATTTTGAATATACAGCAGGCGGCAAGCCGCTTAACTGGAGCTATGTAACGTCCGACGGTATCGCAAGCATTTCGGCGGATAAATCCGTTTACTACCGTGGCAGCAGCTCACTGCATATTGAAAAGCAGTACAGCAGAATAAACTACACCACCGCGACCATGGCAAAGCGGATAAATGTCAACGCGGGCGACAGAATCGAGTTTGTTATCCATATGCGCAGCCGTAATGCGGTGTCGGGTGCGTTTGCAGCCTCGCTTTCGGGCTATAATTCCTCGGGCAAGCTTATTCAAAGCTGGACCGGGCAGGACAGACCGCTTAATTCGGGCAGTAACCTGAGCGACTGGCAGGAATACAGAATAGTCTATACCGTTCCGAAAAATGTTCGCAGTGTGGCGCTTGCCATGCGAATAGGCGGCAGAAAAGCCGATGTGTACTTTGATTCGATAGAATACTACAACTACACCGAAAGCAACGACACGGTTTATGCCGAGGATTTTGCATCTCCCTCATCCGACGGAATGTTCGGCGGCTTTAAAAAGACCGATGTTAAGGGCAATCCCTCCTTCGGCACTGCGGGCGAAGCGATAATTTCGGGCGGCTCGGGCGACAGCGCGGCTATAGAAAAGAAAATAGATATTATAAATACCGATTATTCTTATCAGTTTACCGCGCATTACAGAACCACGGGCACTGCAGTAGGTAAATTGAGTCTTACAGGCTATAACTGGAAAAACGAGTCGGTGGGAGCGGTTGTTGACCGCGAAATCTCATCAGCCCCGACTTCAACCGAAATCAAGGTTGATTTTACGGCGATAAACGCTGCGTATTATGTTCTGCGGTTTGAAAAAACCGGTGGCGACGGCGGCGTTGCATTGAACGATGTGACCGTGCGCACCACCGCGGAGCCGAGCGTAGACCTCGGCTGGGAGGGCGCGTGGATAGTCCATCCCGCGGATTACGACACAATAGAGAGCCAGAAAAACAACGAGCGCTACTATTATTACCGCCAGGAAATAAATCTTGAAAGCACCGTGAAATCGGCGCAGATGCAGATAACCGCGGACGACAGAGCCGATGTTTACATAAACGGCGAAAAGGTTTACGAGGAGACCCGCACCGGAGACACCTGGAGCCTGCCTGTCACCCTTGATATTACGGAATATCTGCAAAAGGGTAAAAATGTTATCGCGGTTCGGTTGTATAACGGCGTTTACAGATACGCGCTTTTATACGACGGAATAGTGAAGATGGATAACGATTCCGTTCTGCGCTTCTACACTGATGAAAGCGTAAATGTAGCGCGCGAATCGATAGGGGAGAACAGCACCCCGAATCCGCGGTGGAGCGAATCCGACACCGATAACTTTATGAAGCCCGATTACGATATGTCAACAGGCGGCTGGACAAAGGCGGAAATTTACGCTAATGTCGGCAGCGGCGGCTGGGGCGCGATCGACTTCGATTTTTCGGAATATTCGGATTATAAAATAGAAACAAACGAATTCACCTTCCCGAAAAACACAATTTATGCGGGCGACACGGTGACGGTTACGGCTACTCTTAAAATTGCCGAGAAGCTGCCCGAAGCCTCAAGCTTTAAAATATATTTCTGGAAGCGAAATTCAACCAGCCGTATTTGCACGGGAACAATAACCCTTGCAAACGGCAAAACCACAAAATCGTGGCCTACCGGTAAGGAATTTACCGCCGAGTTCGAAATAACCGTGCCGCAGTTCTTGGCGGCGGGCGATTACACGGTGCAATTTGATAACACAGTGGCGATTGTCAGCGATTATTACATCAACAATAAGGTCGGAAGCCTTAAAATTGCGCAGTATAAGCAGGAGGTTTCGACAAAGAGCGAAATCAAAATGTATAACGGCAAGCCGACCGTATTTGTAAACGGCGTGGCGCAGGCGCCCTTGTGGTACAGCCGCCCCGAGCGCGATACCCAGTTTGACCAATCCGAAATGGAGGGACTGGCAAGCGTGGGAATAGATACATCTATTGCATTTATCCTCCCGCGTGAAACGCTCGGCGAGCTTTGGATGTCCGACGGGACTATTAAGACCGAGACCATAGATCAGCAGATTTTGGGTACGCTTGCGGCAAACCCGAATTCGCAGCTTGTTATGGCAATCGATACCACACCGCCGCAGTGGTGGCTGGACGCTCACCCCGAGGAGTGCGTAAAGCTTAACGACGGCACGGTGAGCAAGGAGTCCTTCTCCTCCGAGCTGTGGAAAAAGGAAACAGGCGAAAAGGTTACCGAAATAATTAATTACCTTATGCAGCAGCCCTACGCCAATAATATTATAGGCTTTAAAATTACGGGCGGCACCACCTACGAATGGCAGTGGTGGGGAATAAACGGCAGCACAAAGGCAGGCGATTATTCATCGGTAGGACTTACCGCCTTCCGTGCATGGCTTAAAGAAAGGTATAAAACCGACGCGGCGCTGAAATCCGCTTGGGGCGACAGCTCCGTAACGCTCGCAACGGCTGCCGTTCCGAGTATTGCGGTGCGCAGCGAAACCGAGTTCGGCAGCATTTTAAGCGCAGGCAAGAACCGTCAGGCAATAGATTACGAGCTGTTTATGGGTGAGAAGAAGACCGAGGCAATGCTTTATTTTGCTTCTCTTGTGAAAAAAGCCACGAACAACAGGATTTTCGTAGGAACATATGCGGGTTATCTGCTTAATGTTATCAACTATGATATGGCGGCTTCCACCTCACAGACCTCCTTCCAAAAGATACTCGAATCCGACAGCATTGATTTCATAACCTGCCCGTGGAATTACAGCGAGCGCGAAATAGGCTATTCCGGCGATTATATGTCGGCTGTAGACAGCGTTACCGCGCACGGAAAGCTCTATATTGCGGAGGACGACAACCGCAACCACACCACATCAATGTTTGAAGCGCCCGACGCGCGTGCGTCCGTCGGTTGGACGCGCACCGCCGAGCAATCCATAGAGCAGTTAAAGCGAAACTTTGCATATGCTCTTTCGAAGGGCTGCGGGCTTTACCTTTACAGCCTTGCGGGCACTTATTTCACCGATAAGCAGCTATGGGAGACTGCCTCTGCCATGATGCAGGAAATGACCCTGTCACTGGGACTTGAACGCAAGAGCGTTTCGGATATAGCGGTGTTTTACGATGAGCAGTCGCCCGCGTATATGCCGTATTCCGGCTCTGACCTTACAAATGAGCTTTTGTATAAGGGATTGCTGCTTACGCAGCGCAAGGAGCTTTACAACCTCGGTGCACCGTATGATACATACCTGCTCGACGACCTCGAAAAGGGGCTTGTGCCGGAGCATAAGATAAATATTATGCTCTCGACCACGCAGGTTACAGAGGCAGAACGCCGCGCGATAAGCGAAAAGCTGCAGAAAAACGGCAATGTTATCATCTGGGTGTTTACATCGGGTATGTCCGACGGCAATACCACCTCTGTTGATAATCTTTCGGCTCTTACGGGAATGAATATGAAGCTTATTGAAAGCCCTAATACCGAGCGCAAGCTTATGGGCACGGTTGAGGTTGAAAATTACAACAGCTGGGTAACAGAGGGGCTGGCGGATGTCAGCTTCGGTGCGATAGAATACAGAACCTTAGCACCCGTTATAGCGGTGGTTGACGAAACCGCCGTAACCCTCGGCTATCACACCGAGCAAAACGGCTACGGAACAAACAATGTCGGCTTTGCAATGAAGGAAATGACCGACGGAAAGGGAAATAGCTGGACGAGTATTTACTCGGCAGTGCCTTGTATCCCGGCTGATATTTTAAGAAATGTCCTAAAGCACTGCGGCTGCCATATTTACGATGATACCGCAACCGATATAATTTATGCCGATAACAATTACATTTCCGTTCATTCGCTTTTCGGCGGTGAAAAGACGGTCACGCTGCCGGGCAATTACACGGTGTACGATGTATTTAACCGCAAGGTTATTGCTAAAAGCGTAAACAGCTTTACGTACAGCTCGGATAAGGGTGAAACAAGGCTTTTCCGCATTTCGAAGAATGATAAAATCAAGCTTTATTTCACAAGAACCGCGGGCGGTACTGTAAGCCCCGAGGGACTGAATGAGGCGGAATACGGCGGAAAGGTGACCCTTACCTTTAAGCCGAACAGCGGGTACAGGCTCGGCTATCTGCTTATAGACGGCGTCAAAACCACCGTAAACGGCAGCAGCTATACCTTCGGCAACATAAAGGAAAGCCACACAGTGGCAGTTTACTACACAAGACTTTATGAAAAGCTGCCGCTTGACGATAACGACGACCCTGTTGACCCGACCGTGCCGGATAACGGTAATAACGGCAATAACGGTTATGTTGAGCCGACTACACCCGATGTAAAGCCCGATAACGGCAGCACGGACGATGATGACGGCAGACAGGCAATAACCAAGAAAAACACGAGGTATTACACCACCGTTTCTCTTAACCTGCCTGTAATCATAGCACTCTGCGCCGCGGCACTTGCGGTTTTGGCGGCAATAGTAATTCTGCTTATTGTTCTTCTCGGCAAAAATATTTACTTTACAAGGAACGGCAGGCGGATATATTCCGCAAAAATCAAAAAAGGTACTGTAAGGCTTGATATGCTTAAAGAAAAGCGAGGGCTTGAGGGCGTTACGGCAACGGTTAAAAAGGGATACGCCGCACACCACGCGGGGCAGAGCGTAAATCTTTCCTTAAACGGCGCGCCGCATACCTCAATTACTTTGGAAAAGGGCGGAAACAATTCCGCAAAGCTTTAAAAATCTTTGGGGCTCCAATACAGAGCCCCAAAGTAAAATCCAAAAAACTAAAAGGAGTGCAATTTTATGAAAAAAATTCTCATTCGCTGCATTTGCATTATAGCTGCATGCGCAACCTTGGCAATGTCTGCCGGGTGCAGTCTTACAAAGACTACGGTGAACAGCGAGATAGACGAAACCGTGAGCTATGTCAGCGGTGATAAAAACTCAAACACCGGTGCGTCCTCGGGCAGTGCCGATGCTTCCTCCGATAATAAGGGCGGGGCAGGTAATGTTGTAAGCGATTCGGGCGATAACACCGCGCACAACGCGGGCGAGGTTAATAACTCATCCGAAGAAAAGCTAAAGGGCACGCTTGAATTACAGATATTCGTGGGCGGCTACGGCAGCGAGTGCTGGGAGTACGCAATAAGCGAGTTCCAGAAGCTACAGCCGAATCTTGAAATAAACGCGCACCTTGATACCAATGTAAACGCGCAGATGAAGACCCGTTGGGCAAAGGATAACCCGCCCGACTTCGTTCTGCTCGACGGCAGCAATATGCCTGCCTCCACCTGGATGAGCGAAAACAAGATGAGAGATCTCAGCTCTCTTTATAAAAACGGCAAGGTATACGGCACCTCAACGCCCATTAGCAGCCAGCTTAAAAGCGGACTTGTAAGCACCTATAAGAACACAGGCAAAATTTACGAAATGCCCGTTCTGCTTTCCACCTACGGTATGTGGTACGATCAAAGCCTGTTCAGCTCTAAGGGCTGGAGCGTTCCTAAGAATTACACCGAGCTGCAGAGCTTCTGCAAAACGGTGAAATCCTCGGGAATGTATCCGTTTATCTACACGGGTCAATACTCAGGCTATCTTGTTTGGGGTATGCTTATGCCGGCGGTGGCTTCCGAGGCTTTGGCGTCAAACGATACCCAGTATTTCTATGATGTTGCAAACGCGGCGAGCGAATCAGTCTGGAGCGACGCGCGCTTTAAAAAGGTTTTAACCAAAATAGAGACCCTTGCAAAAGCGGGATATTTTGACCCCTCGGGGCTTTCAATGAACCATATCACCAGTCAGGCGGCGTGGCTTAAGCACAATGCGGCGCTCATACCCAACGGCTTATGGCTTGAAAACGAAATGAAGAGCTCGACCCCCGCAAGCTTTAAAATGCGCTATTATCCGTCGGTTTTGCAGGACGCAGGTCAGAAGACAGCTGTTGTTGCCACTGCTACAAGCGTAGGCATTGCCGCAAAGGCGAAAAACCCGAAGGCGGCAGAAGCATTCCTCCGTTTCCTCTATACCGATAAGGTAGCGGCTAAATTTGCAGAGCTTTGCGCCGTTCCGAGCGCAACCCGCACCGATGTTTCAAAGGCTAACCTTACCGAGTCCGCAAAGCAGGTAAACGAGATGATAAACTCATCTGAAGTAACCCTTATTTCAAAAGGCTCTACCACCTGGGGCAGCGTGGACGCAACCATAAACCAGTGCATAAACAAGCTCGTTTCGGGCGATATGACGGTGGATAAGGTTATTTCCGAGCTGCAAAAGGCTACCAAGAAAAAAGTAGGATAGGCTGACGATTTACATTAAAAGGAATGACCGCAATGTCAAATACAAAACTGAAAAAGCGCAGACCCGCAGATAAATCGAAAATCGCCTTTTTCTCGCTTTTCTGTCTGCCGCCGCTTTTACTTTACATTCTTTTCTGCGTCTACCCGATCTTTTCATCGCTTTACACAAGCTTTTTTGAATGGTCGGGCTACGATGCCCTGACAAAGGATAACTTCGTAGGCTTTCAAAACTACATACAGGTAATAACCGATTCGGAATTTTTGGCGGCTATAAAGAACGATTTTGTTATAATCCTCGGCAAA
Source organism: uncultured Oscillospiraceae bacterium (assembly GCA_900549755.1). Lineage (GTDB taxonomy): Bacteria > Bacillota > Clostridia > Oscillospirales > Acutalibacteraceae > UBA737. The sequence continues at coordinate 13,102 of URPQ01000021.1, read as the reverse complement.
GAAATTATAATAATCGTGCTTACAATTCTTTTTGCCGTGTCGCTGACCCGCCTTAGGTTTTCAAAGCTTGAAACGGGCATATACCGCTTTATCTTCTTTATGCCGAATGTGCTGTCGGTTATAATCATAACCACTATATGGACCTTTGTTTTAGACCCGAACTTCGGTATTTTAAACCCGCTGCTTAAGGGCGTGGGGCTAACAAAGCTTATTCCCGAAATGGGGTGGACCTTTACCCACCCCATAGGGGTTATAACCTTTGTTTCAAGCTGGTGCGGCATAGGCTTATTTATGCTTATAATGATTACCGCCATAAACGGAATAAGCAAGGAGCTGTACGAATCCGCCACGATTGACGGCGCGGGCGAGTGGACCCAGCTGCGCTACATAACCATGCCGGCTGTATGGGAGCAGGCAAAGTTTATGGTTATAACCATACTGTATCAGTCCTTTAGCTCAAGCTTTACAATGGTGCAGGCAATGCTCGGCAGCTCTGTAAGCGAGGATTCGGTGGTTATGGGCGTGTTCGTTTACAAAAACAGCTTTGACAGCCAGTGGCCGCAGGTGGGCTACTCCTATGCGGCGGCAATACTTATGCTTATAATCTCCGCGGCGGCTTCCTTTATAGTAAACCGCATTATGTCAAGGGGGGACAGTGTAAATGAGTAAAAAAAGAAATACTCCGCACCTGTCCCGCTCGGCTGCGGTGGGGCAGGGAATAATAAGAATCTTCCTTGTGCTTTGGAGCGTGACTGTGGCATTCCCGGTAATATGGGTGCTTTATACATCTCTTAAAAGCAATCAGGAATTTTTCGCTTCCCCCTGGGCGCTGCCGAAAACCCCGCAATGGGGAAATTTTGTTGACGCGTGGAAGGAGGCAAGTTTCGGCTCATACTTCTTTAACAGCCTTTTCACCGTGGTGCTGACATTGGTGATAACCCTGCTTATAGTGGGCGCTAACGCCTATGTTATTGCAAAATACAACAACCGCTTTATAAAAGGGCTTGAAAAGTTTTATATGGTGGCTATGATGGTGCCTGCCGTGCTTATGCTCGTGCCCCTTTACTATTTTGCGGATTCAATTAAGATCACCGATTCGCTTGTGTGGCTTTCGGTTATCTACGCAATACAGGGTATGCCGTTTTCGGTGTTTATGATGGCGGGCTTTGTGCGCGGAATACACAATGCACTGCTGGAGGCTGCCACAATAGACGGCGCAAGCCAGTTTACCATATTCTTTAAAATAATAGTTCCGCTTTCAAAGCCTTCGCTTTTTGTTGTGGCGCTGCTCAATATAATGGGCACATGGAACGAATACATTACCGCGCTCACCTTTATTCATGATAATACAAAATACACCATGGCGATAGGTCTTTCCTACCTTACAAATTCGGGAACCTACGATGTTAATTACGGCAGAACCTTTGCGGGTCTTACAATAGCCCTTGTGCCTATTCTTATAATTTACGCCATATTCCAAAAGCCGCTGCAAAACGGTATGTCCTCAGGAGACGGTGTAAAGGGCTGATTAAATTCAGAAAGGATTATAGGAATGATTAAAAAAATACTTCCGTACTTGTTATCCTTTGCAATTATTTTAAGCGCTTTTTCACCACTGCCTTTGTCGGCGGCAGTGAGCGCGGGCAATTTAAGACCTGTGACTATTGCCGACGGTTATTCTTCCGACGGGTGGTACAGAACCTACCCCGGAGGCGCTGCGGATACATCGACCCGCTATATCGAAATAGCAGAAGACGGTGCTGACGATGTGGGCTCGCTGCACTTTGTAAACTCGGGCAAACAGGGCGATATGCGTGTAAATATTATAAAAAATATTCCTGCCGGTGAATATACCCTGAAATTTAAAATCAAGGGCAGCAGAGAATATTCCACAGAAAGCCTGTACTTTGCAAACAGCAGCAACGATGAGGGCTTGGCTCAACTGATACCGGGAGAAAAAAGCTACCCGAATTGGACGGAGCTGACAGTTCCGTTTAAAACTGTCGGCGGTAACACATTTGGTTTCTTTTTCAGCCAGTATAACAGGCAGACAAGCATATACATTGATAATTTTAAGGTTTTGGACGCAAGCGGTAACGATATGCTGGACGGCGCGGGGAACTTTTGCACAGAGGGTACAGGCGAAAAAACAAACAAAATGCAGCAGCCGTATGACAGCGAAACCGAGGACTATTGGTACAGAACATGGCTTTCGGGTACCGATACCTCCGTTCGGTTTATCGAAATATCCGAGCCCGGATGTGATGATGAAGGCTCGCTGCATATTGTAAATAAGCCTACGGAAAAACAGGGCGATATGCGCGTAGGCTTTAAAAAGACAATACCCGCAGGCGCATACACGCTGCAATTCAATATTAAGGGCTCTTTAAAGCTTGCAGACCAGCAGTTTTATTTTAAGGAGAGCGGGCAATCGGTTTACGCCGATTTAATAAGCAAAACAAGCTATCCCGAATGGGAAAAGGTTGAGCTTCCGTTTACAAGCAAGGGCGGCAGCATTTTTGGCATAACCGTGAGCCAGTATAACTGGGAAACCGATATTTATATTGACAATTTCAAAATACTTGATTCCGAAGGAAATGATGTGCTTGACGGAATGGGTAATTTTGACCGTTTGGCGTCGGGCGGCGATGAGCCCGATATTCCCGAGGATGTTCTGACCCTGCACGACAGCAGCACCGCGAACAGCTGGTATAAATATTCTGACGGCACCTATACGGCTATAAGGAAAGCCGAAATTGTGGGCGACGGCTGCTTTGATAACGGTGCTTTGCATATAAGAAACGTGACGCAGGGCGGGGATATTCGCGTTTGCGTAAACAAATCAATACCTGCGGGTGAATACACGCTGAAAGCCAACATTAAAGGTAAAAAGGGCGTGCTTTCCGAGGCTTTCTATTTTTCGTCGCTTAGCGATACAGGCAACAGCTTTACCTTTTTCTCCAAAAATACATACGCCGATTGGACAGAGGTTACATCAGCTTTTAAAACAAACGGCGGCAGCGATTTTATAATCTTTTTCAGCCAGTATAACGGCGATTGCGATATATACCTTGATAATCTCCGTATTATCGATAAAGACGGCAACGATATGTTAGATGGGCTCGGCAGCTTTTGCACCGACCCCGCCGTGGGAGATCAATCGGATATTCAAATTATACCGTCGCTTATATCGGGGAGTGCTGCAGGGCTTACAGCGTCCTTGCCGGAGCGTGCTTTAATAGGCGAGCTAAAGGCGGCTGACGGCGCAGTGCTGCTTAACGGTGAAAAAAATACCAACGTTAAATTTAAGGCATATGCGGATGGCAGTATGGATATTTCATACAGCGCGAACGAGGGCGATATATTATCGCTCGACGGTGATTTTACCGATAATTATTACAAAAAGCACATAGGTCCTGTTTCTTTCAGGTATTCGGGCGGAAAATGGCAAAATCTTTTAACTGCCGATAAAGCCGAGTTTTATTTCTTTGAATCATTGATAGAAAACAGTGGCTTTACTTCGGGTATTGACGGCTGGGAGCAAAACTCTCTGCCTGCCGGCAGTAAGGATACTATATCCTCCGAAACCGCAGGCTATGATGGAGCAGCTCTTCGAGTCACTCACAGTAAAGCTTCGGGCGACAGCGTTTACAAGGTAAGAACAAGCAAATACATACCTGTAACGGCGGGCGCGACCTATAAGCTCCGCCTTTATGTAAAGGCGAGCGGGAATATGCGGCTCGGCGCGTCGCTTCGTGGAAACGGTTCCTCTGCTGTTCCGGCAGAGTCGGGGCTTAACACGGCAATTACAAACAGCACCGACGGCTGGCAACAGATGAATTATACCTTTACCCTCCCGCAAGATGCCACGCTTACGGGGGTAAAGGTGCAGCTTGATAATGCGTTTTATTCATCCGATGCCGAAATACTGTATGACAGCATTGCGTTTTACAGGGTATGCGAGCCGGGAGATGTAAATGCCGACGGCAGCCTTGATATACTTGATATGATACGCTTTAAAAAGGTCAGAGCCGGTATAGCGGAATATACAAGCCCCAATGCCGCAGATATAAACGGCAACGGCTATATAAATACTATTGACGCGGCAATGATTAAAAGGCTTCTGCTCGGTCTTACCGATTACGGCTCTGTGCCGGAGGTTGCAATGATTGCACCCGATACGGCATACCCCTATAACGATCAGGCAAAGGCTTATCTTACCGCCAAAAATCCCACGGTTGACGATTATGCGGTGTATATGAGTGATTCCGCGCAGGATGTAAAAATAGTGCTTGAATGTCCGGTGGAAAACACCGAGTTCAAGGTGGAATACGGCACAAAGGCAGATTACTCAAATGCGGTAACGGTCAATACAACCGCTAAGAGCATAGCTGTTAATAATCTTTTGAGAAATACAAAATATTATGTAAGAATAACCGCCACGGCAAACGGAATTACCCGACAGGCGGAAAGCTCGTTTAAAACCGCAGATATAGGTCCGCGCGTAATGACCGTGGGCGGAATTACAAATGTCCGTGACCTCGGGGGCTATGAAACCTCTTTCGGGAAAACCACCTTGCAGGGGCTTGCTTTCAGAGGCGCTCAGCTTGATATTAAGGGTGTATCCCGACTGACCGCGCAGGGTGCTGAGCTGCTCGGCACGGATATTGCCTTGGGGCTTGAAATAGATTTGCGAACGGCAAGCGAAACGGGCGGGCTTACAAAGAGCGTTGTTACGTCAGCAAAATATCTGAACAGCCGGATAGGCTCGTATACCGCGGCTTTTTCAAGCGACCAAAAGGAGCTGTTCCGTCAGATATTTGCATCATATGCAGATGTAAATAATTATCCGATTTATGTTCACTGCGTTTACGGCGCTGACAGAACAGGCACGGTATGCTATATTTTGAACGCCCTGCTTGGTGTGGACGAAAAAACCTTGATACAGGATTATGAGTTTACTACCTTTTCGGACGCAGGCTTGCGCTCGGCTGCAACAAATGCGGAAATGAAAGCATTTTTAAGCTCTTTCTGCGCGCTTTCGGGTGATACCCCTGCCGAAAAAGCCGAGAATTACTTGCTTTCCATAGGCGTAACAAGCGAGGAAATAAGCACCATTCGCGGCATTTTCTTCGGGGAAATACCCATAAATTAATGTCTACTGAATAATTGCATTAGCAAATGAAATTATATAAAATCGAGTTAAAATCTCGATTTTATGGGTCAAAACCTTTGTTTTGACCGTCAGTATCCATTGATTGTCGCCTGATTTTAAAAAGAATCAAAATGTGATTCTTTTTAAAGTGCAAGGTTTTTTCGCAAAATTGCGCAAAAACCTTGTACCTGAACAATTCAAAAGTTTACACCAACATGCTTGGTTAAGGTACTTTTGAATTGTTCAGCAGGCATTAAATTAAGCTCTGCGCGGCGGATGCCGCGTAAATATAAAATTCCGGCAGGACGCCGAAAATAAGTTTGGAGGTAAATTTTTATGAAAAAAGCATTTTCCTTAAAAAAGAAGCTTCCCAAGGTATTGGCTGTTGCTTTGGCGGCCGCCTGCTTTGCGGGGGCGGTTCCGGCAAATGCGGCAGGGGTGACCCGCGCATACAGCACCATAGGCAGCTACGGCTCGTTTGAAGAGTATATGTGGCGTTTGAGCGATAACACAAGCGGCGATATTTTAAGCTTTAACGCTGAAAATCAGCCCGTTGTTACAAAGGGCACCGATGCTACCGGCACAGAGGGCACATCGCTTGCCACCCGCAGAATAGCGCTTGCGGCGGGTAATTATCAGCTTTCATTTGCGGTTAAAGCTTCCTCACAGGCGTATTATATTGTGAGCGGTTACGGCTTTGACAGCGCAGGCAGCCCCAAGGAAATTAAGTATACGAATACCCACGAGGGAATCATCGGCACGGAGTGGACTTCGGTTACTGCCGAATTTACCGTCCCCGAGGGCTATACCTCGAACGAGTTTCGTATATTCCTCCGCGGCAATCCCGGCGACCGGATAACCGTTAAGGATCTGGATGTTAAGAAAATTGAAGAAAGGGTTAAAAGCCGCGATGTTGCAACGCTTGACGGCTGGACGGGCAGCTATTTCGGCAATCCCTTGCTTGCCTACAGCAATCCCGATATTGATACCTGCAGAATCTCGGTTGTGGATGACGGCGCAGACGATGCAGGAGCGGTTTATATCCACAGAGATAATACCGATGCGGACGGTCGTCCCACGGCGCGTATACTTTACCAGATACAAAACTCGGTATTGAGCCAATATGATGTCGGTACGGAATTTGTGCTTGAAGCTAAAACAAAGGGCTACAGCGCTTCTGCGGATTCAATGAAATTCTCATTGGAAAACTCTCCGTATTCATGGAGCGACGGTTCGGGAGACGCATATAATTATGCACTGAAAAGCTATGATAAATGGGTCACCTTTACAAAGGAATTCAAAAAGAACGCCGCAGGGGATCTGTTTATAATAATCAGAAGCGGCGGATATACAGCGGCAGACCTTTATATCGACAACATAAAGGTTTACGCAAAGGATGACGAAAGCAAGACAAATCTTATTTCAAAGGGCGATTTTTATGTAACCGAGCCCGCTACTACGCTTGACGGCTGGATGGCCAGCTATTACAATAATCCCTTGCTCGCTTACAACAACCCCGATACCGATACCTGCAGAATTACCGTTGTAAACGACGGCGCGGACGATGCCGGTGCGGTTTATTTCCACAGAGAAAATACCGAAGCGGACGGTCGACCGACAGCGCGTATACTTTATCAAATTCCTAATACAATATTAGAAAAATTTGCCGTAGGAACGGAATTTGTGCTTGAAGCTAAAACAAAGGGTAAAAGTCCGTCCCCCGGTAATGACTCCATGAAATTTTCTTTGGAATTCTCCCCGTACGTGTGGAATGATGGCTCTGATGTAGTATACAATTATGAACTTAACAGCAGCTCATGGGTCACCTTTACAAAGGAATTCAAAAAGAATGCCGCGGGAGATTTGTTTATAATCGTCAGAAGCGGCGGATATACGGCAGCTGATTTTTATCTTGATAATGTAAAGGTTTACGCTAAAGACGACGCAAGCCGGACAAATCTTATTGCGAACGGTGATTTCTGTGAAAAAGAAGCCGTTGTGAGCGACAGCAGTGCTGTTGATAATTCGCCCTACAAGGTTAATAATGTACCGGGCTTTGATATAGGTATGCTGAATAATGTGTTGGGCGGGGATAAGGATATATCCGTAGTCCCGGGCGGCTCTTATGACGGCTCAACAGCAGTAGAAATAAGAGGCGGCGACAAAGCAGAAAGGTATTTCCAGCAGCTTGACGGAGTAAAATTCGTTCTTGGCGATACCGCGGTTAAGGCGACCGGCTACTTCAAGGTGACAGCGGGCAATACAGAGCCTAAGATATGGCTCGGCTTTGGCAAGTCATACGGCGGCGCAAACAGTGTGGGTCTTCATTTTGCGAACTACCTTAAAAACGGCAAGCCGGATTCGGGTGAAAGCTTTACCGCCAGTGGTGACGGCTGGTACTATTTTGAGAAAACCGTAGATACCGGCACCTTCAACAATAAGATTGACAGCATGACGGAGCTTGTTTGGGTCAAATATATGTGCGGAATCGACGCGAGAACCAACACAGGCGCTGCCAGATTCGATAATATTACCTGTGAGATAATATCTTCGGCAGAGCCGGGAGACGCCAACAACGACGGCGAAATAAATATCCTCGATATGGTAAGAATGAAGAAATATTCAGCCGGCAATGAAAGCTTTGAAAATATAACCCGCGGTATGTGGCTGACAGAAAATACCGACGGCGCCGCGGCACTTGCGGCGCTTAGAAAGGTTATTATAGGCGTATCAAGCGAATACGGAAAATAATTAAATAATAAAAGCCCGGTGCAAAGGGTGCATCGGGCTTTTGTGTAACAGGTGAGAAAATGCAAAATAAATCGGAAACATATAAAAGACCGCTGAAGCACAAAAGAATTGAGCCGCAGGCTTTGGCAGAGGTTTACGCGGATAAAGCCGCATTTCAGGGGTGGAAAGTTAAAAAGCTTTCGGATATTTCTTTCCCCTTAACACTTGAAAAGGAAGAAATAATAATAGATTTCGGGGGTCACTTTACGGGTTATCTTAATATCGAGCTTGCGGGCAGACCCGAGCATATACCCGATTCCCCCACAAATATAGCCTTTTCCTTTGCCGAAATGCCTATTGAGCTTGCAGAAACGGCAGAGGACAGCGAAAATTCACTGTCTGTCGGCTGGCTGCAAAACGATTTTAAAACAATAGCCTTTATGCCCTATAAGGGCAGCCTTGAGCGCCGCTATTCGTTCAGATATTTAAAGCTGAAGCGTACTGATTCGGTGCGTTTTGCGGTTGATATAACCGCGCTGTATATCGACGCAGTATCGGCGGTGGATATAGATGATGTGCTGCCCCTTAATACGGCGGACAGCACTCTTGCCGCAATAGACAAAATATGCGTTAATACCCTTAAGGAGTGCGAGCAGGATGTTTTTGAGGACGGACCAAAGCGTGACCGCAGGCTGTGGATCGGCGATCTGCGACTGCAGGCGCTGGTTGACTATGTGACCTTCCGCAATACCGACCTTATAAAGCGGTGCATTTACTTATTTGCCGAGCATTTAAACGAAAAGGGACTTGTGCCGCCCTGCGTATTTCCCGATACTCCGCCCTATGCAGATCAATGGTTTTACCTTGATTATTCGCTTTGCTTTGTGCTTTGCCTTGCCGATTATTTGGAAAATACAGGCGATAAAACGCTGCCCGAGGAGCTTTACGGAATTGCGCTGCACCAAATAGAATATACCGACAGTGTTTTTGACAGAACGGCGGGAATTATTAACGAGGGCTTTTTTATAGACCACGGCAATTACGACCGCGGCACGGCGGCGCTCGGGTATTTTGCCTATGTGCTGCGCAGTATGATAGGATTATCGGAAAAGCTCGGTAAGCCCGCGGATAAATTCAAAGCTATTCTTAATGATGTAAATACTGCTCTACTCTCAAAAAGGGACGGAAAAACAGGGCTTTTTACCGCGAAAAACGGCGAAATTTCGTGGCAGTCTCAGGTGTGGGCGGCGCTTTCGGGCGCGTTGAGCTGCGAAGAAACGAAAGGTTTGCTTAAAAAAACCGCCGAGTATAACCCGGAAATACATATGTCCTCGCCCTTTATGACCCACTATTATTTAGAGGCGCTTTATTCCTGCGGAATGGCGGAAACGGCAAACGAATATATAAAGAGCTACTGGGGCGCGATTATAAACGCCGGGTTTGACTGCTGCCCCGAATGCTTCGATATTACAAACGACAGGGTGACGCCCTATTCAAATCCTGTGCTAAACAGCGCCTGCCACGCCTGGAGCTGCACGCCCTCGTATCTTATACGAAAGGGAAAGGCGTAATGATAAATATTTTAAGAGCGCCCGATGATATAAAAATCGAATGCGAAGCGGATAACGCCGACTGCACGGTCAAAACCGAAATAAAGGATGAAAAGCTTTATGTGTTTATATCGGCGGCTGTTGCCCGCCCGCGCTTTATCTGCCTGCGCTGGAATTACCGCGTTACCGAGCCTACCCGCATAATGGGGGATAAATGGGAGCGTTCCTACGGGGATATGGAATGGCACTCGCTAAACGGGGAAATATTTATGCCGTGGTATTTTCTTGCAAACAGCGGCGATAAGACTGTAGGCTGCGGAGTTATGACGGGCGCGGGTAGCTTTGTAAGCTTTCAGTGCGACGCCTCGGGCTGCACGGCGTGGTTTGATGTTCGCTGCGGCGGCACAGGCGTAAGGCTTAACGGCAGACGGCTGCTTGCGGGTGTTATTGTATGCCGTGAATACAGCGGAATTTCAGCTTTCGCTGCGGCAAAAGCGTTTTGCCGCGTTATGTGCGAAAATCCCCGATTGCCCGAAAAGCCCGTATACGGCAGTAATAATTGGTACTACGCTTACGGTAAAAGCAGCCGCGCCGAGGTTATAAGGGATGCGGAAATAACCGCCGAGCTATCAGCGGGAAACGAGAACAGACCGTTTACGGTAATAGATGACGGCTGGTCGGTTAATCCCTGCGCAGGCCCTTGGAAGCCGAATGAAAAGTTCGGCGATATGGCGGAAATTGCCGCAGAATTTAAAAAAATCGGGGTAAGACCCGGAATATGGATAAGACCGCTTTGCGATAAGGAGCTTGAAAAGCTGCACCCGGAATGGTGCTTATCACGAATAAATGACGGCGATACAAATAACGAGCCGTCATACTGCCTTGACCCCACCGTTCCCGAGGTTCGAGAATATGTAAGGTCTACCGTTCGCAAAATGACCGAATGGGGCTACGAGCTTATAAAGCACGATTACACCACCTACGACCTTTTCGGCTCGTTTGGCTGTATGCTTAACGGCAAAATAACCGCAAAGGACGGCTGGAGCTTTCATGACGAAAGCAAAACGAGCGCCGAAGTGGTTTCGGAGCTTTACGGAGTAATAAGGGAAGCCGCGGGCGACGCGGTTGTTATTGCCTGCAATGCGGTATCGCACCTGTCCGCAGGGATTTTTGAGGTATACAGAACGGGCGACGACACAAGCGGCAGGCTTTGGAGCCGCACCCGCGCTTACGGCGTCAATACCCTTGCTTTCAGGCTTTGCCAGAACGACGCATTTTATAAGATTGACGCCGACTGTGTGGGAATAATCCCCGGTAAGATTGATTGGAGCCTTAATCGGCAGTGGCTGGAAATTCTTTCTGTCAGCGGCAGTCCGCTTTTTATATCGGTCAAGCCCGATGATATTACCGACAGCATGAAAGAGGATATAAAAAAAGCGTTTTTCCGCAATTCCGGGCAAAAGGATAAAGCCGAGCCGCTTGACTGGCTTTATAACAATCAGCCGCAGGTGTGGCTTATAAACGGCGAAAAAAGAGAATACGATTTTGTGGAAAATTCTTACCCGGAATTACTTTCGGGCAGCACGCAAAGCTATTAAGGAGAAGTGCTATGAAGGAAAACATAAAAATAGGCATAATAGGACTTGGTCAGCGCGGGGACGTAATGCTCGAAAACCCTATAATACCAATGATGAAGAACGGCGCGGGCATAGAGATTGCCGCAGTTTGCGACCTTTTGCCCGATAGGGTGACCGCAGCGGCGGAAAAACTGGAAAAGGCAGGCTTTTCACGCCCAGCCGAGCTTACGGATTATAAAGAGCTGCTTAAAAATAAAGAGCTTGACGCGGTGTATATAGCCGTATCGTGGGAGGCGCACGCCGAGGTTGCCGTGGCGGCAATGCACGCGGGAAAATACGTAGGACTTGAAGCGGGCGGAGCATATTCGATTGACGACTGCTGCAAGCTTGTGCGCGCTTATGAGGAAACAGGCACGGAGCTTATGCTTATGGAAAACTGCTGCTACGGCAGGCGTGAGCTTATGGCGCTTAATATGGCGCGCAAGGGCGTTTTGGGCAATATTATGCACTGCTCGGGCGCATACTGCCACGATTTAAGGGAAGAAATTACAAGCGGCAAGGAAATACGGCATTACAGGCTGCGCAACTATATCCACCGCAACTGTGAAAACTACCCAACCCACGAAATAGGGCCTATTGCAAAAATTCTTGATATAAACAACGGCAACCGCTTTTTAACGCTTTGTTCTGTTTCGTCAGCTGCAATGGGCCTGCACGAATATGCCATACAAAAAAAGGGCGCGGAGCACCCGCTTTCAAATATAAATTACGCGCAGGGCGATGTTGTAACTACGGTTATTAAATGCGCGGGCGGGCAGACCGTTTGCCTTACCCTTAACACAACCCTGCCGCACGCATACTCGCGGAAATTTGAGGTGCACGGTACAAAGGGTATGTATATGGAGGATAACGACAGCGTATTTTTGGACGGCAACGCTGAGCACACAAAAAACGAGTGGGACTGGAAGCCTATGTGGGGCAACGCCGCGCAGTATGAAAAGGAATACGACCACCCGCTCTGGCAAAACGGCGGAGTGGGACAGGATATGCACGGCGGCATAGACCACCTTGTTTTCGCTGCGTTTGTAAACGCGGTTAAAACGGGAGCGCACGCGCCGATAGATGCATATGACGCAGCAACCTATATGTGCATAACCGCCTTGAGCGAGGAATCAGTCGCCAAGGGCGGAGCGCCCGTTGCTTTCCCTGATTTTACGGGTGGCAGATGGACAGAGCGCTCGGACATTGCCGATAACGAATATACCCTCGATAAATTAAACAATGGCAGAGATATATACTTCGCCGACTGAACGGCACAGATTATTTTAAGAGAACATAAATGCTGAAATTAAAAACAGAAAATTGCCGAATTGCCGCCGTTTATGATATGCGGTATGAAACGCCTGTTGATATAACCGACGGCAGCGGAAATTTCGGGAAACCCGTGTATACCCTTAAATCGCAGGATATAACCAAAGAGAAAAAGCCCGAATTTACACCGTATAACGATTATTCCGTCCCCTATACGGAAACGGAAAACGGAATACTGCTGAATAAAGATTTCGGGGTTTCCTTAACGGCGGAGGAAACAGACGGCGGAATTGTATTGGAAATAAATTTCACAAATGAAGATGTGAGCGCATGCGGAATTTCCCTACCGTTCAGCTTTATGGGGCAAAAGAACAATTCATGGGAGCGCCAGTTTACCGCTTCAAGCCCTTACCGCACGGCGGACGGCAAGCACCTTATGTTTTATCTTGTTCGACCCGACGGTAAAAATCTGGTTTGCATTGCAGAGAACGAAACGGACGGCAACAGAATAAATTATTCGGATTTCCTTTGCGGGCACTATATTATGAGCATACAGTTTCTCTCTCAATTTGATAGGGCTTACGGAAGACAGACAAGAGCAGAGAAAAGAGTAAGGCTGCATATAAAGGCGGTAAGCGACTACCGCGAGGCGCTTGAAAAGGCAAGCGGGCTGTGGGGTATACCCGCGCTTTACTAAAGGTGTCAAACACATTGATTTTCATTCCGAAAGTCTCGCGCATTGACACAATTACCGACCTGTCATTTACGGTTCGTGCGTC
>URPQ01000020.1 GCA_900549755.1 uncultured Oscillospiraceae bacterium | reverse complement strand
AAATTAAAGAAAGCCTGCGAGGTGTAAAAAATGGATTTAAAGGGAAAAAACTTTTTAAAGCTGCTTGATTTTTCGGCAGAGGAAATAGCCTGCCTTATCGATTTAGCGGCGGAGCTTAAATACAAAAAGAAAAACGGCATACCGCACACATTGTGCAGCGGCAAAAACATTGCCCTTATTTTTGAAAAAACAAGCACCAGAACCCGCTGCAGCTTTGAGGTTGCGGCGCATGACCTCGGTATGGGTGTGACCTACCTTGACCCCGCAGGCTCGCAGATAGGCAAAAAAGAAAGCATTGCCGATACCGCAAGGGTATTAGGCAGAATGTTTGACGGCATTGAATACCGCGGCTACGGGCAGGAAATTGTGGAAGAGCTTGCAAAATATGCGGGCGTGCCCGTTTGGAACGGGCTTACAAACGAATTTCACCCCACGCAGATATTAGCCGATTTTCTTACAATAAAAGAGCATTTGGGTAAGCTCAAAGGCGTAAACTTTGTTTATATGGGGGACGCGCGCTACAATATGGGCAACTCGCTTATGGTGGGCTGCGCTAAAATGGGGCTTAACTTTACCGCCTGCGCGCCCGAAAGCTATTTCCCCGACAAAGCGCTTATAAATACCTGCAAGGAAATAGCAGCCGCAAGCGGCGCAGAGCTGCACTTTGAAACAGACCCCGTAAAAGCCACAAAGAACGCCGACGTTATTTATACCGACGTTTGGGTATCTATGGGTGAACCGGTTGAAGTATGGGAGGAGCGAATAAAAGCGCTTTCGCCCTATCAGGTAAACGAAAAAATAATGGCAAACGCCAAAGAAACGGCAATATTTATGCACTGCCTGCCCGCTTTTCACGACCATAAAACGGGTGTGGGCAAGGAAATGGGCGAAAAGTTCAATATGCCCGCCTTTGAAGTGACCGACGGCGTTTTCGAGTCTCCGCAGTCGGTAGTGTTCGACGAGGCAGAAAACCGCATGCACACAATAAAAGCCGTTATGGCGGCAACCTTGGGTTAAAAGTATGAAAAGATATTTAATTTTAGAGGACGGAACGGTTTTTGAGGGCAAGGCGTTCGGGGCGGACGTACCCGCCGTGGGCGAGCTTGTTTTTACAACCGGAATGTGCGGCTATATTGAAACGCTGACAGACGAAAGCTATTTCGGTCAGATAGTTTTGCAAACCTTTCCGCTTATAGGCAATTACGGCATAATAGAAGAGGATTTTGAAGGCGAGTGCTCGGTAAAGGCGTACGCCGTGCGCGAGGTGTGCGAAGAGCCCTCAAATTTCCGCTGCCAAAAAACGCTTGATACCTTTTTAAAGGAAAAGGGCATACCCGGCATTTGCGGAATAGATACAAGGGCGGTTACAAAAAGAATACGCGAAAAGGGCGTAATGAATGCCGCCGTGGCTGACGAAATTCCCGCCGATTTGGAATTTATTAAAAGCTATAAAATTTTAAACGCGGTTGAAAACGTCACCTGCAAACAAAGCGCCGTTTATAATGAAGACGGAAAATACAGTGTTGCCCTTATAGACTACGGCGCAAAGCACAATATTATAAGGGAGCTTGCAAAGCGCAACTGTAAAGTAACCGTCGTGTCGGCTCTTACCGCCGCAGAGGATATTTTAAAATTAAACCCCGACGGCGTTATGCTATCAAACGGACCGGGCGACCCTGCGGAAAACACCTACCAAATAAACGAGATTAAAAAGCTTGCGGGCAATGTGCCTATATTCGGCATTTGTCTCGGTCATCAGCTTTTAAGCCTTGCTTTGGGCGCTCGCACCGAAAAGCTTAAATACGGTCACCGCGGCGTAAACCAGCCCGTAAAGGAAGTAAACGGCGCGCGCACCTATATTACAAGCCAGAACCACGGCTATGCGGTTGTGTCGGACAGCGTTAAAAAGGGCGAAATCAGCTTTATTAACGCGAATGACGGCACCTGCGAGGGCATAAATTACCCCGATATTAAGGCTTTTTCGGTGCAGTTTCACCCCGAGGCCTGCTCGGGCCCGCGCGATACGGCTTTTTTATTCGACCGTTTTATAAAACTTATGGAGGGGAAATAAATGCCGCTTGATAAAAATATCAAAAAGGTAATGGTAATAGGCTCGGGTCCTATTGTTATAGGTCAGGCGGCGGAATTTGACTATGCCGGCGCGCAAGCCTGCCGCGTTTTAAAAAACGCAGGCGTTAACGTTGTGCTTGTAAATTCAAACCCCGCCACCATTATGACCGATAAAGCCCTTGCCGACGAAATTTACTTAGAGCCGCTTACCGAGGAAACGGTAAAGCGCATTATTTTAAAGGAAAAGCCGGATAGTCTTTTAGCGTCCTTAGGCGGGCAGACAGGGCTTACTATTGCAATGCAGCTTGATAAAGAGGGCTTTTTGCAGCAGAACAACGTCCGCCTTATAGGCACTAACGCCGAGGCTATTGACAAAGCGGAGGACAGGCAGCTTTTTAAGGAAACTATGCAGGAAATTGGCGAGCCTACCGTTCCGTCGGACATTGCAAACGACGTGCCCACCGCGCTTGGCATTGCCGATAAAATAGGCTACCCCGTTATAGTGCGCCCCGCGTTTACCTTAGGCGGAGCGGGCGGCGGCGTTGCAAACAGTGCCGATGAGCTTAAAACAATAGCCAAAACGGGGCTTGATTTATCCCCCATTACCCAGATACTGGTTGAAAAATACATTTTCGGGTGGAAAGAAATTGAGTTTGAAACTATGCGCGATTCGGCAGGCAACGTTATTGCCGTTTGCAGTATGGAAAACTTTGACCCGGTGGGCGTTCACACAGGCGACAGCATTGTTGTAGCCCCCGCATTGACACTTTCCGATAAAGAGTACCAAATGCTGCGCAGCGCCGCGCTTAACATTATAACCGCGCTCGGCATTGTGGGCGGGTGCAACTGCCAGTTTGCCTTATCGCCCGATAGCTTTGACTACGCGGTAATTGAGGTCAACCCCCGCGTTTCGCGCTCTTCGGCGCTCGCCTCAAAGGCAACGGGCTACCCGATTGCGAAAATAACCACCAAAATAGCCCTCGGCTATACCTTGGATGAAATCACAAACGATATTACCGGCAAAACCTGCGCCTGCTTTGAGCCTGCGCTTGATTATGTTGTGGTAAAGCTGCCGAAGTGGCCGTTTGAAAAGTTTGCAGGCTCGCCGCGCACCCTCGGCACGCAAATGAAAGCAACGGGCGAGGTTATGGCTATAGCCCAAAGCTTTGAAGAGGGCATTATGAAAGCGGTAAGGGGCGCCGAAATATCGCTTGATACCTTAAACGCCGCCCCGCTTTCCGATAAACCCGTAAAAGAAAGGCTTTATAATACCGACGACCGCCGTTTATTTACCGTGTTTGAGGCGCTTAAAAGCGGAATTTCGGTAGATGAAATACATGAAATTACGCGGATTGATAAATTCTTCCTTTACAAGCTTTTGAATTTAGCCGAGTTTGAAAAGGAAACCCAAAACGGTATTACCGAGGAATTATACTTTAAGGGTAAACGCCTCGGCTACACCGATAAGGCTTTAAAAAGGCTTTCGGGCGCAGATATATTACCCGAAACCGCCGCCGTTTATAAAATGGTTGATACCTGCGGCGCGGAGTTTGACGCTGTAACCCCGTATTTTTATTCCACGCGGGACTGCGAGTGCGAGGCGCGCGCCTTTAAGCGCTCGGGTAAGCCCGTTATTATGGTTTTGGGTTCGGGGCCTATAAGAATAGGGCAGGGAATAGAGTTCGACTATTCCTCGGTTCACTGCGTTTGGACGCTTAAAAATTTGGGCTATGACGTGGTTATAGTAAACAACAACCCCGAAACCGTTTCGACCGATTACGACACCGCCGACCGCCTTTATTTTGAGCCCTTGTGCGAAGAAGACGTTATGAATATTATAAGGGTGGAAAAGCCCGTAGGCGTTGTGGTGGCTTTCGGCGGTCAGACCGCAATTAAGCTTACAAAATTTTTAAACGATAACGGCATTAAAATATTAGGCACCTCCGCCGAGGGCATAGACCTTGCCGAGGACCGCGAGCGGTTTGATGAACTGCTTGAAAAATTCGGCATAAAGCGCCCGCGCGGATTCGGCGTAAACACCTTAGAAGAGGCGTTAAACGCCGCCGAGACCTTGGGTTACCCCGTGCTTTTGCGCCCCTCTTACGTTATAGGCGGGCAGAATATGAAAATCGTGCACAACGCAGACGAGGTGCGCGTTTATATGGAGCGCATTTTATCGGGCGGCATTTCAAACCCCGTGCTTGTTGATAAATATATGGCGGGCAAGGAGTTGGAGGTAGACGTTATATCCGACGGTAAGGACGTGCTTATTCCCGGCGTTATGCAGCACATTGAGCGCGCGGGCGTTCACAGCGGCGATTCCATTGCCGTTTACCCGCCTTATAACATTGACGATAAAATGATGGGCAGAATAACAGACTGCTCCGAAAAATTAGCGCTGGCGCTCGGCACAAAAGGGCTTGTGAATATACAGTACCTTATATACAATAACGAGCTGTATGTTATTGAGGTCAACCCTCGCGCCTCGCGCACCGTGCCGTATATAAGCAAGGTAACGGGCGTTTCAATGGTAGATATTGCCTCGCGCGTGATGACGGGCGCAACCCTTAAAGAAATAGGATGCGGTACGGGGCTGCACAAAACACCGCCGTATTTCGCGGTTAAGGTGCCTGTTTTCTCGTTTGAAAAATTAAGCGACGTCAACTCCTATTTAGGACCCGAAATGAAATCGACAGGCGAGGTTTTGGGGCTTGGCAAGACCCTTAACGAGGCACTGTTTAAGGGGCTTACCTCTGCGGGAATGAAGTGCCGCTCCGCTCTTTCGGGCGGCGACGCGGGCGTGCTTATAAGCGTAGACACGCACGACCAGCCCGAGGTTTTATCCCTTGCAAAAAAGCTGTATGACTTGAAATTTAAACTTTACGCCACGCGCGAGACTGCCGAAACCGTAAAAAGCCTTGGTATTCCGGTCACTGAAATTGCAGGAATAAGGGAAAGCGACAACGCATTCAGGCTGCTTGAAAACGGCGATATAAGCTATATAATCTACACCGGCGCCTTAATGGACTCAACGGTGGACGATTACATTGCCCTGCACCGCCGCGCTTTGCAGCTTTCCATTCCCTGCTTTACCTCGCTTGACACGGCAAACGCCTTGGCGGATATTATTGCAAGCCGCTATACCGAGCAAAACACCGAGCTTGTGGATATCAACAATATGCGAAAAAGCCGCCGACCGCTTAAATTTGCAAAAATGCAGGGCACGGGCGACGACTATATATTTATAGAAAATTTCGATAATTCGGTATCCTGCCCCGAATCGCTTTGCATAAGCCTTTGCGACCGCAGCACGGGTATAGGCGGCTACGGCATTGTGCTTATTGAAAATTCAGCCGTGGCAGACGCTAAAATGCGCATATATAATAAAGACGGCTCCGAAGGTAAAATGGCGGGCAACTGCATACGCTGCACCGCAAAATATCTTTACGATAACGGCTTTGTATCAAGTGATGAAATTTCGGTTGAGACCGCAAGCGGCATAAAAAAGCTGAAAGTTTATACCTCGGGCGGAAAGGTCACGCTTGTATCGGTTAATATGGGCAAGGCTGATTTTTCCGCAAAGGCTCTGCCCTCTGCTATTGACGCGGACGAAATAGTGGATTACCCCGTTAAAATCGCGGGGCAGCACTATAACATTACCTGCGTAAACGTGGGCAACCCGCATTGCGTGGTATTTTGCGATAATGTGGAGACAGCAGACGTTGAAGCAATAGGTCCGCAGTTTGAAAATTCGGAAATGTTCCCCGAGCGCATCAACACCGAGTTTGTGCGGGTGGTTAATTCAAATATGCTTAAAATGCGGGTATGGGAGCGCGGCAACGGCGAAACCTGCGCCTGCGGCACGGGTGCCTGCGCGGCGGTTGCCGCCGCGGTTAAAAACGGCAAGTGCAAAGCCGGCGAGGATATAACCGTTAAAGTCAAGGGCGGCGACCTTACCGTGAATTATACGCCCGAGCGCATAATTTTAACCGGAAATGCAGTGCTTGTGTATAACGGTATAACAGAGTATTAAAAATAAAAAAAAATCACCGACAATCGCAATAAGCGTTTGTCGGTGATTTTTTCTTATATTACTTTACTCAAAAAATCCTTAAGGCGCGGGCTTTGGGGATTGCCGAAAATTTCTTCGGGAGTGCCTTCCTCCATAATAATGCCCTCATCTATAAACAGCACGCGGTCGGCAACCTCGCGGGCAAAGCCCATTTCATGGGTTACTACCGCCATTGTCATGCCATCCTCCGCCAGCTTTTTCATAACGCCTAAAACCTCACCCACCATTTCGGGGTCAAGCGCGCTTGTAGGCTCGTCAAACAGCATAACATCCGGCTGCATACAAAGTGCTCTTACGATTGCCACGCGCTGCTTCTGTCCTCCCGAAAGCTGATTCGGGTATGCATTCGCACGGTCGGCAAGCCCTACGCGGTCAAGCAATTCCGTCGCGCGTTTTTCGGCGTCGGCTTTTGAAAGCTTTAAAAGCTTCATAGGCGCTAAGGTCATATTTTTTAAAACCGTCATATGCGGGAATAAATTGAACTGCTGAAAAACCATTCCCATTTTTTGGCGGTGTTTATTTATATTTATTTTCGGGTCGGTAATGTCAATGCCCTCAAAATAAATTTTACCGCCCGTAGGCTCTTCAAGCAGGTTGAGGGTGCGCAGAAAGGTGGATTTACCAGAGCCCGAGGGTCCTATTATAACAACGACTTCGCCTTTATGAATTTCGGTTGTTATGCCCTTTAAAACCTGCACCTTGCCGAAGGCTTTTTCAAGCCCCTCGGTTTTAATAAGCACGTTATCAGCGTTCACTGCTCCTCAGCCTCCTTTCAAGAATACTTACAAGTTTTGTAAGCACAATTACAATTACAAGATACACAAGCGCTACCGTAATAAGCGGCATAAAGTAAGAATAGGTGCGCCCGGCTATTGCGTTGCCCGCCTTTGTAAGGTCAACAACGCCTACATAGCCCGCAACCGAGGTCTCCTTTAAAAGCGCTATAAATTCGTTGCAGAGGGTAGGGAGGACCGCTTTGAACATTTGCGGTATTATTATGTGGGTCATAGTTTGAATATAGTTGAGCCCCAAGCTTCTGCCGGCTTCAAACTGTCCGTTATCAATAGACATTATTCCGCCGCGGAATATTTCGGCAACATATGCGCCGGAGTTTATACCGAAAGCCAGAATGCCTATCGGCACACCGTCGCGAACCGAAACAAAAATTATAAAATAGGCAATCATAAGCTGAACTACAACAGGCGTTCCGCGTATAACCGTAAGATAAAGTTTGCAAATCGCATTGAGTATGCTTAACAGTATGTAGCCTATGCCGCCCTTTTTACGCAGCTTTTCGGCATTTTTATCGTAAGTGGAGCGCACCGCAGCTATTACAATACCTATTACAATACCTATGAGCAGGGCGCCGAAGGTGATTTTTAAGGTGTTTTGAAAACCGGTAATAAGCTGTTTATAGCGCTTTCCGTCTATAAAGGTCAGCTCAAACTGATCCTTTAAATCGTTAATCCAATCGGGGTACCAAGCGGTTACGTTTAAGGTTGAAAACAAAAAAGCATCTCCTTTTATAATAGTATTCTGTACAACAAAGCCTCCCTCGTCAGAGGGAGGTGGCACGGGCGAACCGCGGCGGTTCACCCGATAACAGCCTTATTGTTTTTTAATCAGTTAGCTTTAATGTATTTGTCAACTACCTTCTGGAACTCGCCGCTTGCTTTAAGCTCGTTAAGCGCGTCATTTACCTTTTTCTGCAGCTCGGGGTTTTTCTTTGAGAAGCAGATTGCGTAATCCTCGTTGGCAAATTCGGTGTCAAGAATTTTAAGACCCGTATTGGCAGCCACATAAGCCTTTGCCGGCTCGTTATCAATTATAACGCAGTCAACCTTGCCGCTCTTGAGCGCCTCAACCGCAACCGTACCGCTGTCATAGCCTACAACGTTCTCTTCACCGTAGCCGCCGTTTTCGGGAGTATCGGAAGCATAAATATAACCGGTAGTACCCTGCTGTGTGCCTATCTTTTTGCCGTTTAAGTCATCTTTAGTTTTAATATCGCTGCCCTCTTTAACTATTACAACCTGAACGCCCTTAGCGTATGAATCTGAGAAATTAACGCTCTTTTTGCGCTCATCGGTAACGGTCATACCTGCCATACCCATATCATACTTGCCGGTCTGAACACCGGGAATGATGGAGTCAAATTCAACGTCTGCAATTTCAAGCTCAAGACCTAATTTATCGGCTATAAGCTTGGCAACCTCGGCGTCTATACCTACAATCGTTTCACCCTCTTTGTATTCATAGGGCGGGAAAGTGGCGTTTGTAGCCATTATAAGTTTGCCTGCCTCGGCGGTGTAATTGCTGTTTGTTTTGGTGTCAGATGCTGTGTCTTTCTTGCTGCCGCAGCCGCCGCAGGTTAAGAGCATCAGCAGGGCGGAAACGCCGCAAATAATTTTTGTTGTGAGTTTCATAAGAGAAGTCTCCTTTAATAAATTTCTTTTCTTTTTGAAGTCTGACGGTATTATAGCACCCCAAAACCGATTTGTCAATACCTAATTTGCATATTTATGATATTTTTTTGAATATTTTTAATTTTGACTGCATAAATCTGCATATTTTGGCGCATATTCAGTCAATATGCCTTAAAATATGCTGTGGGTACTCAGCGAGGTGTCTTCCTTTATCTGGTGCAAAAGAGTTTTCAGGCTTTCAATGTGGTCGTAAAACATAGCGTTTTCCTTTTCCTTTACGAAAACCGAAAGTGAGGCAAGCTCCAGTTCAACCTCGTCAATTTCGCCGTGATTGACGAAAAATGAGAGATTGCCCTCCTTTTCATCCCACAGCTTTTGCAGCTCTCTTACCTTTTCTTCGGCGTTGCCGCCGCTTCGGTATTCTGTTTCACACCGCGAAACCTGTTCCTTTGCTTCATCGCATACGCCGTTAATATAATTAAGGCTTCCGAAATAGGAAATAATAACTATTACAAAAAGTATTGCGGCAGGTATAAGTCTTTTCATTGCTTTTTCCTCTGCTTTATAATACTGTGGTTTCCGTCCCTATCCATGGTCATCAGGAATATATCCGAAACATTATCGCCTTTAAGCATTTTGCGCACGGCGCCTTCGTCTGTGCCTATTGCTTCAAGCGACTCTTTTATTATTTTGCCGTCGCTTATAACCGGCAGCGGCAGCAGCGCTTTATCCTTTTTAACGTTTAGGTCGGCGGCGGTGGCGGGCTGCTCTGATGATTTAAGCAGAACGCTTAAATTTCCGTTTACCTCAAGCACTGCGAACGCCACGGTGGAAATATCAAATACATCCTGCCCGCGTAAAAGCTCCACAAGGTCAAGAACGGTCATTCGCACGCTTTTCATCATTTGCTGGTCTATAACGCCGTTCTTTATTATAACGGCGGATTTGCCGTTCATAATTTTTCGCATAAAAAGGCTTTTCATTGATATTACCGAAATCAGAATTTCCAGTATTACGAGCATAAAAATAGCCACCACGCCGTTTAATATGGGCTGTGACGTATCCTGCAGGGGAATAGCGGCAATTTCTGAAATAAGCAGGGTAACGACCAATTCGTTCGGCTGCATTTCGCCTATCTGCCGCTTGCCCATGAGCCGAATACCCAGGGTAACGAAAATATAAAGAATAATTGTGCGCGTAATTGTAATAATCATATAATCACCGAAAATATTATTTCCGGTAATATGCTTTTAATACTGAATATATTTGCAGGCGGCTGTGGCGGCGGCGGCACCGTCCGCTGCGGCGGTAGTTAATTGGCGGAGAGACTTTGTGCGGCAGTCGCCTGCGGCGAAAACTCCTGGGCAGGAGGTTGTGCAGTCCTCACCCGCTTTTATAAAGCCCCACTCGTCAAGGTCAACAATGCCTTTGCAAATGTCGTTTTGCGGCAAAAAGCCTATTGCAACAAACAAAGCCGCAACCGCAATATCCTTATTTTCTCCCGTAAGCTTATTGCAAACGGTTATTTTTTGCAGGCTGCTTTTTCCGCAAAGCGCGGTTATTTCGGAGCTTAGCTCATAGCGGATATTGCTCTTTTTACGCAGCTTTTCCGATAAAATCGTGTCAGCGCGAAATTCGGCGCGGCGGTGCACTACCGTAACGCTTTCGCAAATATCAGAGAGAAAAAGCGCGTCGCTTACGGCGGTATTGCCCCCGCCGTAAACTGCAACGTCCTTATCCTTGAAAAACGCCCCGTCACACACGGCGCAATATGATATGCCGTGCCCGGTAAGCTTTTCCTCGTTTTCAAGCCCTGTTTTACGGTGCGTAAGTCCGGTTGCTATTATAACGGCGCGGCATTTATATTCGCCGTAATCGGTTATTACGGTTTTGTATTCGCCGTCCGTTTTAATTTCTGCGGCATTATCAATTTCAAACTCTGCGCCGAGCTGTTTTGCTTGGGAATACAGCCTGTCCGAAAATTCAAGACCGCTGATTTTCATAAATCCGGGGAAATTTTCAACCTCGGGCGAATAGGCTATCTGACCGCCGAAGGCGTTGTTTTCAAGCACCAGCACCGACCTTTCGGCGCGTCGAGCGTAAATTGCCGCCGTAAGCCCCGCGCAGCCGCCGCCTACAATAATAATATCATAAATTTTTTCGTTCATTTCGGATCCTCCGATTGTATTTTATACTTCCTGAATAAAATTATCCTTGAACAGAGAAACAAAAAACCTTATTATATTTGTAACCGTTTTATCGGCAATAAACGTTTTAATAGCAGAGGGGGCGGGATTTCGGTGTTTATTTATACCTTCGATACCGAGGGAGAAAAGGGCAAATTTGAAGTAATTTATTATAGATATCGCGATATGCTCTATATGTGCGCACTCGGAATAGTTAAAAACAGTGCCGACGCGGAGGATGTTCTGCACGACGCGTTTATAAAAATAGCGAAAAATATTAAGCAGATAGATGATATAAATTCAAAGAGCACTGCGGCATATCTTGCGGTAATAACCAAGAACACCGCTTATGACCGCCTGCGCCGCTTAAAAAGGCTTAACGAAACACCTATTGATGACTGTTTTCTTGCGGCGGACGATACGCTTATTGAAGAAATAGCCGAAAAAACGGAGTATGAAAAGCTGCTTGCGGCGGTAAAAAGCGTGCCGCCGCCGTATAATGAGGTTTTATTTCTGCATTATGTAAATGAAATGCCCGTTAAAAAAACGGCGGCGCTGCTCGGCAGAAAGGTATCAACCGTAAAAATGCAGCTTGTACGCGGCAAAAAGCTGCTGCTGCAAGCATTAAGGGGGCAGGAAAATGAATAATTCCGTTCTTAAAAAAGCATTTACCGAGGCACAGCTCGGCTTGCCCGCAAGCGGTACGCACAAATTTTCCCCCGAATTTGAAAAACGAATGGAAAAGCTTATACGAATGCAAAACGGCGTTTACAGGCTTATAAACACCGCCGGCAAACGCGCCGCCTGCATAGTGCTGGCTGTAATACTGTCCTTCACGGCGGTGGCGTGCGGTGTTAAAGAGGTAAGGGAACCGCTGGTAAGGGAAATAAAGCGGATATTTGTAAACGCGCGGGAGCTTTTCGACGGAACGCCGGCAGAGGATATATCCTCGCTTTTGCCGTCTGAAATAGAAAAAATCGTCGCTGCCGACCACACCGATAAAAGCGGCGCGGAATACACGGTAGACGATCCCGAAAAAATTGAAAGCTTTATAAAAATAATGACCGATACGGTATGGTATAAGCCTCAGGATGAAACGGAGGATTTTGAGTTTAATTCTTACTGGAGCTTTGAATTTTACTCTGCCGGCGGCGAATGTTTATCAAGGCTTGATATGTGCCGCTCGTTTTCCAACGATAGTACCGTAATAATACAAAAGAACGGGGAAAAGCATATTTTCCGAATTTCCGATAAGGTGTATTCCGAGCTTTTGTGCTTTACAAATAAAAAGTATTATCTGCACAATTCTTCACTGCCGTTTCCCGGCGAGGAGTTTTGTGCCGAGACAGAGATGCGCATAACTGCGGACTTAAATAGGGAGGATAAAAAGCGGGTTGAAAGAGAAATACGCGACGCGCACTATGCCGTAGAGAGCTTTTTACTGCAAAATGTTTCGCTTTTAAAATCAAAAAACAGCGTTTACTGGGATTGCCTTGAAAGCAACGAAGGATTTTTGGACCCCATAACAAACGAAAAGACGGAATTTGACGTTAATAAGCGGGTAAAATCGGCGCTTTCCTATGTTATTTTTAAAGTGACCGACAGGGAAAGCTGCAAAACGCTCAAAAAAGCGCTGGATATATGGGAGCGCGGCGTAAGGGAGCATAACCTCGACGACCTTTTCTTAGCGCACGAATATATTCACGATTACGATTATTTTGCCATAAATTATCCTACGCACTATGTTTATGATAACAGCGCCGATTACCAGGGAATAGATGATTACTTCGGGAGGATAGGAGATAATTCGTAATTCGGAATTAAAAATGATTATTTAATAAATACCCCTCAGCCAAATTAGACGTTAGATGTTAGACGGTAGACGTTAGATTAATACCCCTCAGTCGTGCATACGCACGCCAGCCGCTGACGGCGGCGGTCCCCTCTGTTTTGACTTATGTCAAAAAGAAGGGAGCCAAAAAACGCTGTTATCGCTTAATCGATATTAAAATATAAATGCGTCGTGAACCACTCTTACGGCGCGGTCGGCGTCTTCTGCGTCGATCATAACCGAAATTTTAATTTCGCTTGTAGCTATCATACGAATGTTTATGCCCGCGTCATAAAGCGCCTCGAACATTTTTGAGGCAACGCCCGGGTGACTTTCCATTCCCGCACCCACAACAGATACCTTTGCTACCGATTCGTCAACCGTTACTTCCTTGTAATTAAGGCTGTCACGAAGTCCCTCAATGGCGGATACTGCGGTTTTGCCGTCGTCGCGCGGTACGGTAAAGGTAATATCCTTTGTGGCGTCTCTGCCGACCGACTGCAAAATTATATCAACGTTAATTTTGTGCTGCGCCAATTTATTGAAAATTTTAAAGGCTACTCCGGGAGTGTCCTTTAAGCCTATAACGGAAATTGTAGCTACGTTTGTATCCTTGGCAACGCCTCTTATAAGTGTCTTTTCCATTTTTACCGTCTCCTTTACGATAGTGCCGGGTTTTCTTTCAAGACTTGAAAGCACCTCAAGCTCAACATTGTATTTTTTAGCCATTTCAACCGAGCGGTTGTTAAGTACCTGAGCGCCGAGCGTTGCAAGCTCAAGCATTTCATCGTAGGCTATTTCGTCCATTTTGCGCGCCGTGGGCACTTTTCTGGGATCGGCGGTGTAAACGCCGTCAACATCCGTGTAAATCTGGCACACGTCCGCTTTCATTGAGGCGGCTATGGCTACCGCGCTTGTATCCGACCCGCCGCGGCCGAGGGTGGTTATATCATCGTATTTATTAAGCCCCTGAAAGCCCGCCACGATTACTATATTGCGCTTTGAAATTTCATTGCGTATGCGCTCTGCGTTGACCTTTTTAATTCTCGCTATTCCGTGGTTTGAATCGGTAGCAAAGCCCGCCTGCCACCCGAGCAGGGAAATAACGGGAAAGCCGAGCTTTTCAATCGCCATGGCAAGCAGCGCTATTGACATCTGCTCGCCCGCCGATAAAAGCATATCCAGCTCTCTTTTAGAGCCGCCGTCGGGATTTATCTCCTTTGCTTTTGCTATAAGCTCGTCGGTAGTATCGCCCTGGGCGGAAACCACTACCACAACGTCGTTGCCTTTTTTATAATCCTCGGTTATAATGCTTGCAACATTGAAAACTCTTTCGGCGTTCGCAACCGACGAACCGCCGAATTTTTTTACCATTAAAGACATTAGGTGAACCCCCTCGGTTAAATCATAGTATTTAAAATTTTACGGGATTTTATATTTTTAAACCCTGAAAGCTTTTCAAGCGTTACGCTCGGTTTTTCGCCGTCGGTTAAAAACGCTATTTCGTTTTTAAATTTGTTTTTAACGCATGAAACACCGGGAAAAGCGCTATCAAACTCTGCAACCAGCTCGTCATAATTATCACCGCGCAGCAGTACAAAAAGTCTTGTGGGCTCGTCGCACGAATTATCCACATAATCGGCGCTGCCATCTTCCCAAAAGACGTATTTGCGGGTATCAAGGTGCTTTACGCAGTCTATCATATCGGCTACAACCGCGCTGGCGGTTGCCTCTTTTCCCGCGCCCTTGCCGTAGAACATAACGTCGCCTGTTTCGTCGCCCCTGACGTTGATAGCGTTGAACACGCCGTTTACGCCCGAGAGAATACAGTCGCGGCTTACAAGCGTGGGGCGCACGGTGGCGGTAATTTTGCCGTTTTCAAGCTTTTTGGCGTGCCCTATAAGCTTTACGGTGCAGCCGAAGCTGTCGGCATACTCCACATCATCAAGCGTAATATCGGTTATGCCCTCGGTTTCCACCTGCTCGGGGTAAACGTGCTTGCCGAAAGCCAAGGCTGCCAAAATGCATATCTTGCGGCAGGCGTCGTGCCCTTCAATATCCGCCGCTGGATTTTTCTCGGCAAAGCCTTTTTCCTGCGCCAAAGCGAGTGCTGAATCAAAATCCATATTCTCTACTATCATTTTATTTAAAATGTAGTTAGTAGTTCCGTTTAAAATTCCGAAAATTTCGGTTATCTCATTTGCGGCAAGGCACTGCGCTATGGGGCGCAGCACGGGTATTCCGCCGCCCACGCTTGCTTCAAACAGGAAATTTGCGTTATTTTCCGCCGCAATTTTCAAAAGCTCGGCGCCCTTTGCGGCTACAAGCTCCTTATTTGAGGTGACTACGCTCTTGCCTTTTTCAAGGCATTTTTTAACGAAATCGTAAGCGGGGTTAATTCCGCCCATAACCTCTGCTACAACCCTTACGCTTTCGTCGTTCAGTATAATGTTAAAATCCTTTACGAATTTATCGCTGTAGGAAAGCCCCGGAAATTCGCGGAGATCAAGTATATACTTAACGTTTACTGCGGTGTGCGTGGCTTTTTCAATGCGCTCGGGGTGATTTATAAGTATTTCGGCAGTTCCCGAGCCTACAACGCCGTGTCCCATAATTGCAACATTTATCATTTTTTGCCTCCGTCAATTACCTTTATTGAAATTACGCCGTCGGTTTCAAGCAGCCTGTTTATAAGCTCCTCGGCGGACATTTCCGAGCCTATACTTAATGTCAGTGATACGTTCGCCTTGCCGTTTTCGGGCAGCCCTTGCGACACGGTAACAATATTTGCGCCGCAGCCGTACAGTACTGCGGTTAGTGCCGAAAAAACGCCCGCGCGGTCGGAAAGCTGCGCGTTAAGGCTTAAAGTATCGCCCGAACCCGAATATTTAAAAACAAAATCCTTATACTTATAAAAGGCGGACCTTGAAATACCCGCTTCCTTTACCGCCTGCGCCGTTGAAAGCTTACCGTCTGCCAGCAGCTCTTTTGCGCGTATAACCCCCGCAAACACGGGCGGCAAAATATCGGCGTCAATCAGCAGATAGCTTTTTTTATCCATAATTGTCCTCCATACGCGAACTGTTGTATTCTATTATAGTACGGCAGGTGCGCAAAAGCAACAAAAAATTTGCCTTTTTGACATAAATGTAAAAATTATATAAAAGTTATTACAGGGCGGTGTTTTCCTTTGGATGAGCAGGCAAAAAAGAAGTTTTTAATTACAACGGCGTACATTGTAACGGTGGGGGCTATTGTTTTTATTGTTTGCCGATTTTTACTGAAATACCTAATGCCGTTTATATTAGGCGGACTTATAGCCTGGGCGGTGCAAAAGCCTGCTTATTATATTTCGGGTAAGACCCGGCTTAACCCCAAAATATCTGCGGCAGCACTGACGATTGCGGTTTTTGCGGTGCTGGCGGCGGTTTTGTTTTTTGCGGGACTAGGGTTTACAAACGCGGCGGGCGAAATTATGCGGGAATTATCGGGTAAAACGGGGGAAATGGGGCAAATAATTTCCTCTGTACGCAGTGATTTCAACGCGTTGTTTAAAAAGCTGCCCGATGAGTTCGCCTCTGCTGCCGATACGCTGTGGAGCGGCTTTTTAGCCCGCGTCGCTTCGGTTGCGGGCGGCGCGGTATCCTCCTTTGCGGGGGCGGCGGTAAAGCGGGCGCCGTCCTTTTTGCTCAGCTGCGTTATATCGGTGGTGGCGGGTTGCTATATCGCCGCCGATTTCAGGGGGCTTTCAAAATTTGTAGGCGGCGTTATAGGCAAAAAAACATATAATAACTGCCTTAAAATCAAAAATATTCTGGTGGGCAGTGTTTTCAAGCTTATAAAAGGCTATGCTATTTTAATGCTTATGACCTTTTTGGAGCTTTTAGCGGGTTTTCTTATTTTAAGGGTTAAATACGCGCTGCTTTTGAGCCTTTTAATTGCGGTTGTAGATATTCTGCCTGTTTTGGGAACGGGCACGGTGCTTATACCCTGGGGTATTGCAGGGCTGATTTTAAAAAATACCGCTCTTGGTATCGGAATACTGGTGCTGTACGCGGTGATAACTGTTATAAGAAATTTTGCCGAGCCTAAAATAATAGGCAAGCAAATAGGCATAAACCCGCTTTTTACACTGCTTTCAATGTTTATAGGCATAAAGCTTTTAGGCTTTGCGGGGGTTATAATATTCCCCACGGCACTTATAGTAACGGTTAAATATTACAGCGAAGGCAATTAGTTTTGGGTTTGTCATTTATCCCGCTCCGACATACAATGTAATATAAAATTCTGCTCTGTTTATACAGAGCGATTTTACGGAGTGAAAAGAAAATGAAGAGGTATATTATAACCACCGGAACCGTGACCTACGCTATAAAGGGACGCGATTTGCTCAGAAGAAAAGGCTTTAATGTTAAAATAGAAAGAATAACCTCGGGAAAGGGCAGCGCCGGCTGCGGTTACAGCATTATAACCGACGGCGATATAGCTGCCGCCGAAAGCCTGCTGCGGCAGGCGGGCGTTAAAATTCTTGAAATAAATACGGAATAAAAAACAAAACGGAGTTGTTGCGGTTTTTGCGGCAGCTCCGTTAATTAAATTTGGAGGGGTATGAGAATGATTTATCTTGACAATGCGGCTACAACCGGTAAAAAGCCGCAAAGCGTTATAAATGCGGTAGATTCAAGCCTTAGAGAATACTGCGCCAATCCCGGCAGGAGCGGACACGCCGTTTCAATGAAAACCGCTGCCGCCGTGTATAATACAAGGCAGGAACTGGCGGATTTTTTCGGGGCAACGGGCGCTGAAAACGTAGTATTTACAATGAACTGTACCCACAGTATAAACTGCGTTATAAAGGGTCTGCTTAAAGCGGGTGACCGCGTTGTAACATCATCTCTTGAGCATAACGCAGTAATGCGGCCGCTTTACAAGGTGGGCGCGGCGGTTGATGTGGCGGCGGTTTCGCTGACTGATGATAACATAACGCTTAATAATTTTGAGAGACTTATAAGACCCGATACAAAGCTGGTAATATGCACCGGAGCCTCCAATGTTCTCGGAAAGGCTTTGCCGATAGGTCAAATAGGCGCGCTTTGCAGAATAAGGGGAGTGCCCTTTGCGGTGGACGCGGCGCAAACAGCCGGAGTATTTCCCATAAATATGCAGAAGCAGGATATAGATTACCTTTGCATAGCGCCGCACAAGGGGCTTTACGCCCCTATGGGCATAGGTGTGCTTATTTGCGAAAAGCCGCTTAAAAACACCATTTTGGAGGGCGGCACCGGTACTAACTCGGCGGAGCTTGTGCAGCCGGATTTTTTACCCGAAAGGCTTGAAAGCGGCACGGTGAATGTTCCGGGAATAATGGGTACTGCGGCGGGGCTTAAATATGTTAAAAAATTGGGCACCGAAAAAATATACAGCCACGAAATGTCGCTTTGCGGGCTGCTTTACACCGAGCTTGAAAAAATACCCAAGGTTGAGCTTTACTCGCCGAAACCGTTCCCCGGCGGGTGGGCACCGCTTATTTCATTTAATGTAAAGGGGTATAAAAGCGGCGAGACCGCACGTTATTTAAACGAGCACGGAATAGCGGTGCGCGCGGGGCTTCAATGCGCGCCCACCGCGCACAGAGTAATGGGAACAATAGAAAACGGGGCGGTAAGAGCGGCTCCGGCAACATTTAATACCGCGGCGGATATAAAGGCGCTTATCTCCGCAATAAAAAAAGCTTAAAAAAAGCAAATTTTCTATTGAACGGAAAGAAATTATATGTTAAAATAAAACAGAGATTAGGTAGTAAAGGATTGTTGACAGGTGAGCAGCATATTTAATGCCATTTATGCTTTCTGGAATCAGATAATTTACGCTGTCGCCAGTATGCGTATACCGTTTGATATTATTGATATACTGCTTATGGCGTATATCATTTATAAAGCCATAGGTTTTTTGCGTGAAACGCGTGCGGGGCAGCTTGCAAAGGGTTTGGTTATTCTTTTTGTAATTTACCTTGTTGCAAACTGGTGGAACTTAACCACAATGAAATGGATACTTTCCAGATTTGTGGATTATATTATTATTGCCGTGGCTATTATATTTCAGCCCGAACTGCGGCGCATACTTGAACGGGTGGGGCATACAAAGCTTGTCGGCTCGCACTCATCCTCCCTTGAGGGCGACCCGCTTGAGGATTGCATCGATAAGGTAAGCCGCGCCGCGGGAATTATGCAGGAAAGCAAAACGGGCGCGCTTATAGTGTTTGAGCGCTCAACCCAGCTTGGTGAAATAATAGATACGGGCACGGTTATAAACGCCGACCCCTCGGTACAGATGATAAACAATGTGTTCTTCCCGAAGTCCCCGCTGCATGACGGCGCTATGATAATAAGAGACGCGCGGCTTTACGCTGCAGGCTGCATTTTACCGCTTACTCAGCGTGAGGATATATCGTCGCAGCTCGGCACGCGCCACAGGGCGGCTATTGGTATGACCGAAAATTCCGATGCGGTAGTGCTTGTGGTATCCGAAGAAACGGGGAATATATCTATAGTTTCAAACGGGCAGATAGAGCGCAATTTCAACGCGATTTCGGCAAGAACAAAGCTCGGCGAGCTGCTTTTATCCGATGAAAAGAGCGACGGCGGCAGCCCGCTTTTGGTAAGGCTTAAAAATATGAATCCGTTCGGAAAAAACAAAGGAAAGGAAGCGGCAGAGCCAAATGAAACGGAAAATAAAAATTCCCGCTGATTTTTCTTTAAGACGGTTGCTTTACAATAAGCGGTTTACAATACCGTTTTCGGTTATTACGGCGTTTGTATTTTGGCTGGTTATTATGATAAACCAAAACCCCGATATCGACCGCACGTTTACCGATATACCGCTTAATATAACCCTTGATAATACCTATGCGGCGGAAAATCATATGGAAATAATAGGCGATGTTTCGGCGCAGAAGTTCACCGTTACAATAAACGGACCGAGCTACGTTGTAAGCGCGCTGAAAGCAAGTGATTTTTACGTTTATGCGTCTGCCGCGGCAATAAACTCGCCCGGCGAATATCAGCTTGAGGTTTCCGGTGCGCGCAATACCGCCGTTACCGATTATAATATAGTAAGCATAACGCCCTCTACGGTGAATCTTTATTTTGACTATGTTGATACAAAGGAATTTACCATAACAGCCAAGGCGGACGGCGCCGCGGCAACAGAAGGTCTGGTTGCCGAAACGCCGGTAGTAAGCGGAACAGAAAACGATACCATTACCATTAAGGGTCCGCGCACGGTTATGAACAAAATTGATTCGGTAGTGGCATACGCGGCGGTTAATAAAACCCTTTCGGAAAGCGCCACCTATGATGCGGAGATCCAGCTTTTTGATGAGGACGGAAACGCTATTGACAAAACCAACCTGACCCTCAGTGAATCGGCGGTCAAGGTGACGGTGCCTATTTCAAAGAAGAAAACGGTGCCGGTGGTAGCCGACTTTACAAAGCTGCCCTCGGGCATAACCAAGAGCAGTATTGCCTATAAGGTAGATCACGACAGCGTTACGGTTATCGGCACGCCAGAAGCGATTGATAAAATAACGCAGGTTACGCTCTCGCCGATTGATATTACTACCATTTCAGCAGGTTCAAACCGTGCCGAGGTTTCGGCAAAGCTGCCTGAAGGCGTCAGAATACTCGATTCAATAGAGCACTTTACCGTAACGGTTGATACCTCGGGCTATGCCGAAAAAACGCTTAATATTTCCGATGTGCGCTATACCGGGCTTTCCTCGGGGCTCAAAGCTACAACAGACACGGTAATACGCAATGTTAAGGTTTGCGGCACCAAGGCGGTTATAGCCAAACTAAAGGACTCGGAGGTTTACGCAACGGTCGATTTGTCCGATAAGGCGGCGGGCGAGCACACCGTAACCGTAACGGTGAGGTCGGTGCAGAATAATATCTGGCAGGTAGGCACATACACAACTACCGTTAAAATCAAGTAAAATTTTAAATTTTATCATTTTCCCCGCCTCGGCATATAATGTAATATGTGGGGTGGGGAAATGATAAAATACATACTTATTTTAGGCGGCATTT
This sequence comes from uncultured Oscillospiraceae bacterium, assembly GCA_900549755.1. Lineage (GTDB taxonomy): Bacteria > Bacillota > Clostridia > Oscillospirales > Acutalibacteraceae > UBA737. Next base: position 7,522 of record URPQ01000020.1, on the reverse strand, counting down.
GTTTTTCCATGCTGGGTCTTGCGGAATTTTTACACGGCTTAAAGGCGAAAATTTTATCCCCGGGCAAAAAGGGCGTTACCTATGCGGTTATTTTTCTGAACGGTGATGACCCGGCAGGTCAGATAGCCTTTGCGGCGGAACAGCGCATATGGCTCGGCAACGGCTATGCCGACCATATAATTGCAGTAAATTCGGGGCTTGAGGAAAATGACGACGCGCTTTGCAGGGAAACGGCGGTAAAATACGGCGTTATTTATTGCAGGGCTGATGAATTAGCGGAAAAAACCGCAGAGTTTATGCCGCTTTGAGAGTGAGGAATATGTTCTTATGGCAGAGGAAGTAACCGCCGGGGTTACGGATATTTCGGGAACGGTTGAAAGAATTACATACAGAAATCAAAGCAACAGCTATACCGTTGCCGAAGTAAAGCTGCCGGGTGAAACCGTTACCGTTGTGGGTATGCTGCCGTTTTTAACCGAGGGCGATTGCGCCGTGTTTTACGGGAAATACACCGTTCACCCAACCTACGGCAGGCAATTTAAGGCGGAAAGCTTTGAACGCAAAACGCCCGAAAACGCCGCCGCAGTGCTGCGGTACTTATCATCCGGCGCCATAAGGGGCGTAGGACCCGCCACCGCGCAGAGAATAGTGGAAAAATTCGGCACCGATACGCTTGAAATTATACAAAACCGACCGCAGGAATTAGCCTCAATAAAGGGAATATCGCTATCAAAGGCAAAAGCAATATCCGAAGAATACAACAAGCAGTACGGCGTAAGGGATATTATGCTTATGCTTTCAAAATATAATGTAACGCCCGATAGGTGCCTTAATATTTTTAAGCATTTCGGCGCGCAATCGGTTGATACAATAAAGAAAAACCCCTATGTGCTGTGCGAAGAGGGGTTGGATTTCCGTTTTGAAACCGCCGAGGACATAGCGGCGGACATTGATTTTGATAAACAAAGCGAACTGCGTATTACGGCGGGGCTTGAGTATGTGCTGCGCAAAAATCTTTTAAACGGGCACACCTGCCTGCCACGCACAAAGCTTTTGGAGGTTGCCTGCCGCTTGCTCGAATGTTCGCCAGATACGGCGGAAAACGCCTGCGACAGGCTTATAGAGTGCTTCAGAATAAAAGAAAAAAACATTATGGGGGTTGAGTATTTATCAATTCCCGCGTATTACTCGGCAGAGGAGCATATAGCGGCGCGGCTGCTTGCGGTAAAGCGGTATATTGACCGCAGCATAACCGCCGACGCGCTTGAAATTGACAATGTGGAGCGGCAGCTCGGTATAAAATTTGAGGAATTACAGCGCAAAGCCATAACTGAAGCGTTTGAAAGCGGCATTTTGGTGCTGACCGGCGGACCCGGAACCGGCAAAACCACAACGCTTAACGCTATTATAAAGCTTTTTGAAAACCGCGGGTTAGAGCCGGAGCTTGCAGCCCCCACGGGGCGCGCGGCAAAGCGAATGACCGAGCTTACGGGCAGAGAGGCAAAGACCATTCACCGCCTGCTTGAGGTAGAGTGGACAGACGGCGACCGCCAGCAATTTTCGCGCAATGAGAAAAACCCGCTTTCTTGCGAGGTTATTATCATAGACGAAGCCTCAATGATTGACGCGCTGCTTTTCGATAATCTTTTAAAGGCACTGCGGCTTTCCTGCCGCATAATCTTGGTAGGGGATTCCGACCAGCTGCCGAGCATAGGCGCGGGCAATGTGTTGGGGGATATTTTAGCGTCGGATATGTTCCCGTCAATAAGGCTTAACAAGGTGTTCAGGCAGGCAAGCAAAAGTATGATAATCACCAACGCTCACGCAATTATAAACGGCGAGCCGCCCGATTTTTCAAATAAAAATTCCGATTGTTTTTTCCTTAAAAGGACAAGCCGCGCAGATGTCAGCCGCACTGTGACAGAGCTTGTAAGCGAGCGGCTGCCCGCCGCCTATAATTTCGACCCGATACGGGATATTCAGGTATTATGCCCTTCAAGGCTGCTTGATACGGGCACTGTAAACCTTAATAATATGCTGCAAACGGTGCTAAACCCCGATACGGGCAGAAAAGCGCAGCTAAGCTACAAGGGCATATATTTCCGCGTGGGCGATAAGGTGATGCAGACCAAAAATAACTACGACCTGCAATATAAGCGCGACGGCGGCGAGTACGGCACGGGAGTTTTCAACGGCGACGTGGGGTATATAACCGATATTGATAAGCGCGGCGGCATTATGACCGTAAGGTTTGACGACAGAACGGTTACATATTTTTCGGAAGACCTATCCCAGCTTGAACCGGCGTACGCCGTTACGGTGCATAAAAGCCAGGGAAGCGAGTACGATTGCGTGGTGCTGCCGCTTTACGACGTGCCTGCAAGACTTCGCTACCGCAATTTGCTTTACACCGCGGTTACAAGGGCTAAAAAGCTGCTTGTGGCTGTGGGGGATGAGGGCATATGGCTTGAAATGGCGGCTAACGACAGAAAAACGCTGCGATATACTTTTTTAAAACAATTCCTGAAGGAAGCGGATGTTTATGCTGCGGGTAATATCGGTTCTTAAATCGGTATTCTTCCCGAAAACCTGCGCCGGCTGCGGCGCGATAATCGACGAAGACGACGAGTTATGCGATTACTGCCACGAAATGCTCGTTCGCTGCGACCCGCTAAAGCGCTGTATGCGCTGCGGGCTTGATAAGAAAAACTGCCAGTGTAAAAGGCGGACCTTTGCATTTGAAATGTGCATAGCGCCCTTTGTTAATACCGGCGTTGCAAAGCGGGCTATGTATTACTTCAAATACCGCCGCAAAATGACCTACGGCACTATGCTTGCAAAGCAAATGGCGCTTTGCGTTAAAAATGAGTACAGAGGGCTGAAATTCGACGGCATCTGTTTTGTGCCTATGCACAGAAGAAAGCAGCTGGAACGTGGCTTTAATCAAACCGAGGTTATGGCGAAAGCTATGTCGGATATGCTTGAAGTACCTGTGCTAAACGCGCTGAAATGCGTAAAATATGTGCGCTCGCAGCACGAGCTGAGCGAAAAGCAAAGACTTGAAAACGTTAAGAATATGTATGTTGCCACAAAGAATCTTCGCGGTAAATCTATTTTGCTGGTGGACGATATTAAAACTACCGGCGCTACGCTTAACGAATGTACCTTGCAGTTACTTTCCGCAGGGGCGGATTGCGTTTACTGCGTGACCGCGCTGATAGGCGAAAAGAAACGAAAAAAACAAACATAAATAATAAATCGGGGGCAATTATGGCTACAGATATAGGAATAGATTTAGGCTCATCAAAAACCGTTATTTTTTCAAGCTCTAAGGTGGTGCTTGAGCTGCCTAACGTTGTAACGGTGGACAGCGAAACGTGGGAGCCCGTGTATTACGGCGAAAAAGCAAAACAGACAATAGGCAGAACGCCCGAAAGCCTTGTGTGCGTAACGCCGATAGAGCGCGGGGTTATTTCCGATTACGATATAGCCGAGCTTATGCTTAAAAATTATATGCAGCAGGCGTTCGGCAACCGTATTTTGCGCCCGCGCATAATGGCTACTTTGCCAGCGGGACTTACGGAGCTGCAGCACCATTCGCTTTCAAACGTTATGGAGTCGGCTGGCGGCAGAAACGTATCTGTAATAGAAAGCCCGCTGGCAATAGCGTTCGGCTTGGGGCTTGATTTTTCAAAGCCGCGCGGCACGCTTATTGTGGATATAGGCGCCGGCACTACCGATATAGCCGTTATTTCTCTCGGCGGTATTGCGGTTTGCGAGTCATTTAAAACCGCCTCGGGCGATTTTGATTCGCAAATTGTGCGCTATGTAAGAAAAGAGTACAATATAGAAATCGGCGCGCTTACCGCCGAATCGGTCAAAATTAAAATAGGCTCGGCGCTTAAAAGGGATATTGAGGTGGCGGTTGTGGCTAAGGGGCGCAATGTTTTTTCGGGGCTGCCCGAAAGCTTCGAAATTTCCTCGGGCGAGGTGTACGAGGCGATAATAGACACGGTGGACGTTATATGCAACGCCATACGTCAGGTGTTAAACCGCACCGACCCTGACCTTGTAGCCGATATAACCGAGGACGGAATGTACTTAACGGGCGGCGGCGCGCTGCTTTCGGGTATGGCGGAAAAGCTGGAAAAATACCTCGGCATACCTGTGCATATGCTTGAAGACCCCACGCACAGCGTTGTAAAGGGCGCGGCGGTGGCGCTTAAAAACCCGGGGCTGCTTAAAAATGTGGATTATCAGATGCGTTCAATTAAAGAATTGGCGGTCGAGTAATATTTTAATGCTTTAAACCGTTAAAGAAGCACTTGACAAATCGGAAAAATAATGTATAATATAATTTAATGAGTTTTTGAAAGGGTGGACAGAATGTTCGGTTACGTTAGTTATCGATTTTATTACTTTAAAACGGACTGCCTGTACGCCTGCAAAGCTTAATTTAAAAGCTTTCAAATTTTAAGTACGGACAGCCCGCGATCGTTTATGCTTTTTTGCAATAAACGTTTGCGGGCTTTGTTTTGGAAAAGGTGATTTAATGCTGAACGAAAAAATGGTGGGCTTAGGCTACCGCCGCTCGGTTATACGCGAAATTTTTGAATACGGCAAAAAGCGCAAGGCGGAAATAGGGGAAGAAAACGTTTTTGATTTCAGCCTCGGCAACCCGAGCGTACCCACGCCCGCAGCGGTTACTGCGGCTTTAGAGCGTATTATAAAGGAGACCGACCCCGTGCGGCTGCACGGATATACCTCTGCGCAGGGGGATATGGCGGTAAGGGCAAAAATTGCCGAAAGCATTGAAAAGCGGTTCGGCTTTCCCGCAAAAAAGGATTTAATTTATATGACCTGCGGCGCGGCGGCATCTCTAACCGTAACGCTGAACGCGCTTATAAACAGCGGGGATGAAGTTATAATTCCGGCGCCGTTTTTCCCCGAGTACCGCGTGTTTGCGGAAAACGCGGGCGCGCGCGTTGTAACGGTGCAATGCCGCGAGCCTGATTTTCAGCTTGATATTAAGGCAATTGAAAGCGCCGTAACTAAAAAAACCAAAGCGATAATAATAAACTCGCCGAATAACCCGACGGGCGCGGTTTTTTCACCCGATACCATAAAGGCGTTAAGCGATATGCTTGATAAAAAGCAGGCGGAATACGGCACCGATATTTATATTATAGCCGACGAGCCTTACCGCGAGCTTTCCTACGGGGCGGAGGTGCCGTATATCCCGAAATATTACGCTAATACGGTGGTCTGCTACTCTTACAGTAAGTCGCTTTCTCTCCCGGGGGAGCGCATAGGCTACATATTTATTCCCGAAAGTGCAATGGACAGCAAAAAATTATACGCAGCCGTGTGCGGCGCGGGCAGGGCGCTTGGGTTTGTGTGCGCGCCCAGCCTTATGCAGTACACCGTGGCTGAATGTACCGATGTTTTACCCGATGTTTCCGCCTATAAGAAGAACCGCGATTTACTTTTCGGCGCGCTTACTGACTACGGCTATGAGGCAGTACCGCCCGACGCCGCGTTTTATCTGTTTGTAAAATCGCCCGAGCCGGATGCGAACGCATTTTGCGAGAGGGCTAAAAAATATGAACTGCTGCTTGTGCCGTCAGACGATTTCGGGTGCAAGGGGTATGTAAGAATATCCTACTGCGTAACGGCAGAGCAGATAGAAAAATCATTACCGGCGTTTAAGGCGCTTATAGAGGAGTATAAATAAATGACAGAGCTTGAAAAGGCAAGGGAAGAAATTAACCGGATAGATAAGCAGTTGGCGCGGCTTTTTGAAGAAAGAATGGCGGCGGTAAAAACGGTTGCCGAGTATAAAAAGCAAAACGGAGTGCGCGTTACAGACTTATCCCGCGAGGCGGAGGTTATAAAACGCAATTCCTCGCTTATTGAAAACGAGGCGCTAAAGCCTTATTTCGTAAGTTTTTTGCAAAGCAATATGGATATTTCAAAGGCGTATCAGCACCGCCTGCTTGAGGGTATGCGCATAGCTTACAGCGGGGTTGAGGGCGCGTTTGCAAATATTGCCGCAAACCGCATTTTCCCCGACGGCACGGCGGTTTCCTGCGGGGATTTCAAGGCGGCGTATGAATCTGTGGAAAAGGGCGAAAATGATTGCGTTATTCTGCCGATTGAAAACAGCTACAACGGCGACGTGGGTCAGGTTATGGACCTTACCTTTTTCGGCTCATTATATATTAACGGAATTTACGACATTGAAATAGTGCAAAATCTGCTTGCCGTAAAAGGCACTACAATGGACGAGGTTAAAGAGGTTATAAGCCACCCGCAGGCGCTGGGTCAATGCGCGGCTTACATAAGGCAGCACGGCTTTAAGCCGACCGAGGCGGTAAACACGGCGGTTGCGGCAAAGCTTGTGGCAGACTCGGGCAGGCACGATATAGCGGCAATAGGCAGCAGCGAGGCGGCAAAAAAATTCGGGCTTAAAAAGCTGGAGGCGCACATTAACACAAGCGGCAACAACACAACCCGCTTTGCGGTGTTTTCAAAGGCGGCGAAAGCCCCCTCTAAAGCCGATAATCAGTTTATTATGCTTTTCACCGTGCCGAACGAGGCGGGTCTGCTCGGTCAGGCAATAGCGGTAATAGGAAAATACGGCTTTAACCTGCGTGCCTTAAAATCCCGACCGACAAAGGAGCTTATCTGGAGCTATTATTTTTACGCCGAGGGCGAGGGCAATATAAACGGCGAAAACGGCAAGGCTATGCTTAAAGAGCTTAAAGAAAAATGCAGCAATGTGCGGGTTGTGGGCAGCTTTGAAAAGGAAATTGTGCTAAAGGGTGACGATGAATGATACTTCCCGTTAAAACAGGAACTGGCGGCTATAATATTTACCTTGAGCGCGGTGCGCTTAAAAAAGCGGGGGAATATTTAAACCTTTCCCGCCGCGCGCTTATAGTGACCGACAGCGGCGTGCCGAAAGAATACGCCGAAACGGTGGCGGAACAGTGCAGGGAGCCGTATATTGTGACTTTGCCGGAGGGCGAAAAGACAAAGTGTTTTGAAAGCTTTAAATTTTTACTTTCAAAAATGGTGGAATACGGCTTTACAAGGAGTGACTGCGTAGCAGCGGTGGGCGGCGGCGTTATAGGCGACCTTGCGGGCTTTGCGGCGGCAAGCTTTATGCGCGGAATTGATTTTTACAATATCCCCACCACCGTTTTATCGCAGGTGGATTCATCAATCGGCGGCAAGGTTGCCATTGATTTTGAGGGGTATAAAAATATTGTCGGCGCGTTTTACCCGCCTAAAGCCGTTATAATAGACTCCAATACCCTTAAAACCCTGCCCGAAAGGCAAATATCAAACGGACTTGCGGAGTCGGTTAAAATGTCGCTGACAAGCGATAAAGAGCTGTTTGAGCTTTTTGAAAAGGGAGATATTAAGGAAAATATTGATACGATAATTGAAAAATCGCTTAAAATTAAGCGCGCGGTAGTAGAACAGGACGAAAAAGAAGAAGACCTTCGCAAAATTC